>NZ_JSEH01000025.1 GCF_000801335.2 Desulfovibrio sp. TomC | reverse complement strand
AAATATGAGTTGCACACTCCTTGGCCTCAAAGAGTACGACAAAGCCCTCTCCGCCAGCGAGGAAGCACTCCGTCGCCATCAGGTATCCGACAAGAATGCCTTCTCAGGCAGTATCGCCAGCGCAATGGCCAATAGAAGTGCAGCCTTGGTCCGACTGGGGCGCGCACCTGAAGCACTAACCAGCTGCGAAGAGATTCTGACGCGTTACAAGCAGTCCATCGACAGCTTCAAGTGGCTGGTTCCATTTCCTGAAGCCATGGCCATCAAAGCTGCTGCCCTGGATGCACTCGCCCGGCATGACGAAGCCCAAACCACCTGCGACGCCATGGTGGCTGAGTTTGGCAAATCGGACGATGCTGAAGTTCTCGAGGAAGTCACCAAAGGGCTGCACGAAGCCGCCGACCGTGCCCGGGCGCGAAACGACGTGACTCGCCTCGCTCATTATGAAGAAATGCTGAAGAAGTTGCCGCAGCCCGACTAGCTCTGGCCGTCGCGGACCTTGGCACGCAGTTCCGCGTCGAGACAACGCAGGGCTTCATATGACACAGCACCCCCAAGCGCCTCGAAGGCCGGGGTCAGGCCGGCTGCCCCTTCGCGGCGAAGACGGGTGAGGGTCTCGCGCGCCCGGGACAAGACCTCGTCCGGCAGGCCGCAGACCGCATCCGCCGACAAACGGCCCCAGGCCACGTAGGCGAGCAGATGGCCGTGGATGCTCGAGGCCTTGAGATTTCGCCGCTCGGCCACCGCTTCAACAGACCCAAGCTCGCGGAAAAGCTCCAGACTCTTGGCCGCCGAATCCCCGGGTTCGCGCACGGGCGCGCTCCCGGACGCCTCGGGCGGCAGGGCCGGGCGCGGCGCATCCCGGCCGTGGGTGGCGTAATGCGCCTCCAACATCGCCAAAAGCACGTCGCCGTATTTATCGATCTTGGCCTGGCCCATGCCGCCGGCTTGGGCCAGACCGGCCGCGTCCAGGGGCTTGAGCAGCACCACGTCAAGCAAGGTGCGGTCGAGAAAAATGACATACGGCGCAACGCCGGCCGCCTTGGCCGTTTCCAAGCGCCAGGACCGAAGCCCTTCCCACAAGACCTCGTCAGCCGGCGTATCCAGATGGTCGTACACCCAGCTCTTTTTCGACCGGCCGCCAGCCTCGGCCCGTTCACCCCGACTGCCGCGCTTTTTGGAGCGTGGTTCGGGATCGGTCCGCAAACGCATGGTCAGCCCGCGCTTGCCCTTGAGGATTTCCCAGGCCAGCGGTGTGAGCACCAGCCCGCCATACCCCTCCTCGTCCGGAGCCAGCGCCCCCATGGCGGCCAGACGGCGGTAGACCGCCCGCCATTGCAGCCGGGTCAGCTCCCCGCCAATGCCAAACGTGCTCACCGTGTCATGCCCCAGGCGCACCACCCGGGTGCTGGGCTTGCCCAAAAGCACGTCGACCAGATGGCCGGCCCCGAAACGCTGGCCGGTGCGAAACACGCACGATAAGGCCTTCTGGGCCGCGACGCTGGCGTCTACCGGCTCGGTCGGGTCGGAGCAGATGTCGCAGTTGCCGCAGGGTTCGGGCATATCTTCGCCGAAATAGCCAAGAAGTGTTTGGCGACGGCAGGCGTCGGCCTCGCAGTAGCCGGCCAGGGCGTCGAGCTTGGACAACTCGATGCGCGTGCGCGTCCCCTCCCCGCCCTCCGGGGCAATGAGCCGGCGCAACGAGGCGAAATCCCCGGGACTATACAGCATAAGCGCCGTGGCCGGTTCTCCGTCGCGCCCGGCCCGGCCGGTCTCCTGGTGGTAGGCTTCCAGACTTTTGGGCGGGTCGAGATGGGCCACGAAGCGCACGTCGGGCTTGTCCACGCCCATGCCAAAGGCCACCGTCGCGGCCATGACCAGGCCTTCCTCGCGCATGAACCGGTCTTGCCTGCGGTCGCGCTCGGCCGGGGGCAGGCCGGCGTGGTAGGCCAGGGCCGGCACGCCGTGCGCGGTCAGCCAATCGGCCATGTCCTCGACCTTTTGGCGCGACAGGCGGTAGACGATGCCCGACTGGCCGGGCTGCTCCTCGCTTATAAATTGCAGGAGCCGCCGCCGGGGATGGTCCTTGGGCTCGACGATATAGCGGATGTTGGGCCGGTCGAAGCCGGTGGCAAAAATCCGGGCATGGCCGAGGTCCAGGCGGGCCAGGATGTCGGCCCGGGTGGGGCCGTCGGCCGTGGCGGTCAGGGCCAGACGCGGCACGCCGGGAAAATCCTGGGCGATGCCGGCCAGCTGCAGGTATTCCGGCCGGAAATCATGGCCCCACTGGGAGACGCAGTGGGCCTCGTCAATGGCGAAAAGAGCCAGGGGCAGACCGGCCAACAGCTGGGCAAAGCCCGGCGACATGAAGCGTTCCGGTGCGGTATAAAGAATATCGAGATCGCCCCGGCGCAGCTTGTCCATCACCTCCCGGGCCACGCCCGGAGGGAGGGCGGAATGGAGGCACTCGGCCGCGACGCCCAGAGCGGAAAGCGCCTGGACCTGATCGCGCATGAGGGCAATGAGCGGCGAAATGACGATGGCCGTGCCAGGTCGTAATATGGCCGGGATCTGGTAGCACAGCGACTTGCCGCCGCCGGTCGGCATAAGCACCAGCCCGTCGCCGCCGGCCAGCACATGGTCGATGACGGTTTCCTGGGGGCCTTTGAAGCGGTCGTGGCCAAAGACTCGTTTGAGAAGCGTGCGCGGCGTTGTCATATTGAGTGGTACGGCAGGTTGACCTGCCCCCGCATCGGGTAATCGCTTGGCCCGGGAAAGGCAATGGATGGGACCGGCTTATCTTGAATTCCTGCCGCCAAGGCCGTATCCTGGCCGCAGCCCGACTGACAGGCGACTTGCCAAGGGAGGCTCGCCCCATGGTGGCCACGGTCCATCTCCCGCTTTCCAGAGAACGCATCATCGCCGTATCGGCCCAGTGGCGACGGTTCATAGCCGGCATGGACATGGACGGGGTCGTGGTGCGCCCGGTCATCCTGAACTCCTGGCTGCGCTGCCGTCGGGCCGGGTTTCCCTGCGACACCCTGGCGCTATGCCCCATCGATCACGACGGCCTGGACCGGGCCGTGGCCGAAAACCGGGAATTGGTGGATACGGCCAAGCAGGTCATGGACCGTCTCGCCCACTCCATCCACCTCTCCAGCAGCGTGGTCACCCTGGTCGATACAACCGGACTGGTGCTCCATGTCTCGGCCACCAGCGAGGATCTCAAAAACGTGCCCTACGGCGTTCCGGGACGCCGCTGCGACGAGACAACGCTTGGCACCAACGGCATGGGCGTGTGCCTGATCGAACAACAACCCGTCCATGTGATCGCCTCGGAACACTACAGCGCCTCCCTGCATTACTTAAGCTGTTCCGCCGCGCCCATCCACGACAGCTCCGGCCGTTTTCTCGGGGCGCTCAATCTGGCCATCAGCACCGAGAATTTCCACCAGCATACCCTGGGGCTGGTCGAGGCCGCCGCCCACGCCATCGAAGAACATCTGCGCCTGCGCAGTCTGCTGCGCACCCAGCACATCATCCTGGAACTCCTCGACGACGGCGTCATCGTGCTTGGCGGCGACGGCGCCATCGCCAGCATCAACCGGCAGGCCAGCGCCATGCTGGGCCTTTCCGCCGACGTCACCGGCCGCAACATCCAGACCTTTATCCGGGCCAGCGAAGTGCTGCGGACCATCCTGGCCGACCGGCAGACCTTCCACGACCGGGAGGTTTCCTTCAGCCTGGATCGGGGCGAACTGTCCTGCTCCCTGTCCTGCGCCCCTTTTGCCGACGGCGGCGTCATCCTGACCCTGCGCGAGACGCGGCGCATGCGCAAATACGCCGCCCGGGTGGCCGGGGCCAAGGCGGTCTACACCTTCGAAAGCATCATGGGCGAATCCAAGCCGTTGCGGGAAGCCATCCGTCTGGCCCGGGTGGCCTCCCAGGGCGACGCCACCACCCTGCTTTTGGGGGAATCCGGCACGGGCAAGGAACTCTTTGCCCAGGCCATCCATAACGCCGGCAACCGCCGCAAAGGTCCCTTTGTGGTGGTCAATTGCGGGGCGCTGCCGCGAAATCTGGTGCAAAGCGAGCTGTTCGGCTATGTGGCCGGCGCCTTCTCCGGGGCGCTCAAGGAAGGCAGCCCGGGGAAATTCGAACTGGCCGACGGCGGCTCGATCTTTCTCGACGAGATCGGCGAGATGCCGCTGGAGGCCCAGGTGAGTCTCTTGCGCCTGCTCCAGGAAAGCGAGGTCACGCGCCTTGGCGGCAAGGAAGCCAAGCATATTGACGTACGCATCATCGCCGCCACCAACAAGGATCTGCCGACTGCGGTTCGCAACAACGCCTTTCGCAGCGACCTCTATTACCGCCTAAACGTGCTGACCATCCAGATTCCGCCTCTGCGCCACCGCGACGACGACGTGCCGCTGTTAACCCGCCTGTTTATAGACAAATTCAAGAAATCCCTGGGCAAACCCGACCTGGAGATTTCCCGCGAAGCCCTGGCCGCCCTGGCCGCCCACCACTGGCCGGGCAACGTGCGGGAACTGGAGAACTGCATCGAACGGCTGGTCAACGTGGCCTGCGACGGCCGCATCGACATCGCCGACCTGCCCCAGGACGTCATGGCCGACATGATCCGGGGCCAGCAGCAAAGGCCCGGCGAGGCGGCCATGTCGCTTAAGCGCATCCAAAAGGCGCTGATCGTCCAGACCCTGCGCGAGACCGGCGGCAACTTCCGGCGCACCTCGTCGCTGCTCCACATCTCGCGCACCACGCTCTACGCCAAGCTCAAGCAATACGGCATCGCAGCCGACACGTTCCGAGCCGGGTAAGTCCACAGGCCGCGCCAAACGGCTTGCCCCGGCGAGTGCGCCCTGCCCCGGACATCCACCCTCCGATGCCGAAGCGCATCCCCATCCCCGACAGTCTCATGCCCAGTCCTGGCAATGCCCCGCGCCGGTCGCCTGCCCTATGTTCACGACTGCCTGCAAAGCGGACATGTCAGCCTGACATGTCCATATTATGGACACTCCACCTGTCCCATCCCCCGGCCTGACCAGAAAGACAACATCCTATAATTACACCAGATTATACACTCACACCAGGTTTCGCCAGAGATGGTCCACCTTTTGCTCTCTGAAACGTGATCCTGTCACCACGACAGGCCCGCAACAAAAGAGAAACCAACCAGGCAAAAGGTCGCTGACTGTTTTATCGCCGCATCCATTCCGCAAGATGACAGCAGGCGAAAAGATTATTTCATATGTTTTTACTCAGGAAGCACAACGCCATTGACTGGCGATGCCCTCTCATAAAGCGAATAGCCGCCATACAAGCAACAACTGCGCCAAGCAACGAGACACGGATAACCTCTAACATTCTCGGAGGACGCAATGGCAGTTCAGGAACAGGTCTACGGCTTTTTCATCCCCAGCGTGACGTTTATCGGTATCGGCGCGTCCAAGCTGATTCCGGAGAAGATCAAGGCCCTGGGCGGCAGCAAACCGCTGCTCGTCACGGACAAGGGCGTGGTTGCCGCCGGCATTGTCAAACAGGTGACCGACCTGCTCGACGCCGCGGCCATGCCCTACGTGATCTATGACGAGACCGTGCCCAACCCCACGGATAAAAACGTCGACGACGGCGTGGCCATTTTCAAGAAGAACGGCTGCGACAGCCTCATCACCCTTGGCGGCGGGTCCTCCCACGACTGCGGCAAAGGCATCGCCCTGCTCATTGCCAACGGCGGCAAGATCCACGACTACGAAGGCGTCGACAAGTCCACCAAGCCGCTCATGCCCTATCTGGCCGTCAACACCACCGCCGGCACGGCCTCGGAAATGACCCGGTTCGCGGTCATCACCGACACCTCCCGCCACGTCAAAATGGCCATTGCCGATTGGCGCGTCACCCCGGGCATCGCCATCGACGATCCGGTCCTCATGGTCGGCATGCCCCCGGCCCTGACCGCCGCCACCGGCATGGACGCCCTGACCCACGCCGTGGAAGCCTTTGTCTCCACCATTGCCAATCCCATGACCGACGCCTGCGCCATTGAATCCATCAAGCTGGTGTTTAAATATCTGCGCAAGGCCGTGGCCAACGGCCAGGATCTGGAAGCCCGGGAAGGCATGTGCTTCGCCCAGTACCTCGGCGGCATGGCCTTTAACAACGCGAGCCTTGGCTACGTGCATTCCATGGCCCACCAGCTCGGCGGATTTTACAACCTGCCCCACGGTGAATGCAACGCCCTGCTTCTGCCCTATGTCGAGAAGTTCAACCTCATCGCCAAGGTGGAGAAGTTTGCGGCCATGGCCGAGATCATGGGCGAGAACATCACCGGCTTGGCCCCGCGCGACGCGGCCGAACTGGCGCTCAAGGCCATCCGCCAGCTGTCCGCCGATGTGGGTATCCCCGCCAATCTCGTGGACCTGGGCCGACGCTACAACAAGGAAGTCAAGGCCGCCGACATCCCGACCATGACCGCCAACGCCCAAAAAGACATCTGCCGCTTCACCAATCCGCGCTGCGCCACGGACAAGGATGTCGCCGACATCTACACCGCGGCCCTGTAGTTCGCCCGAACAGACACCGCTTCCCGGGAGACGCTCCGCTCCCGGGAAGCGAAACGGGCGGTCTAGGCCAGCTGCACGGGGCCTGGGACGCGCGCACCACCAATGAAGGGTCCGTCGCCCGCATCACCCGCAAACTGCCGTGGCGCCAACCGAGAGATGTCTCGTTGCGGCTTGCGGCGGACTCTTCCTTGATGGTGCGCCCCCTTGACCCCGACGTTTTCAGGCCGTCGCCCTTTTGGGGCCACCGGCCACAGCCGCAGCCAACCGACCGGCTCAGGCCAAAAGCGGCGCAACCACAGCCCCAAGGACCCGCACGGCATCATCCGGGGCCAGACGCACCATCACCCCGCGCTGGCCGCCATTTATAATGACATACGGCTCGGCCCCCGCCGCCGCCTCCATGGCGACGGGCACTTTCTTGCGTGCGCCAAAGGGGCTTATGCCGCCGACGTGGTAGCCGGTGACCTTCTCGGCCTCGGCCGGCGGCATCATGCCCGCCGTCTTGCCGCCAAAGGCCGCCGCCACCCGCTTCATGGAGAGTTCGCCGTCAGACGGGACCACGGTGCAGGCCGGTTTGCCGTCCACCAGCACCATCAGCGTCTTGAGCACCCGGGACGGCGCTTCGCCAATGGCCGCCGCCGCCTGCAACCCGATCCGCTCGGCCCCGGATTCGTAGGCATATTGGATGGTTTCAAAAGCGATCCCGGCCTTGGCCAAAAACTGGGTCGCGCGCGTCGTTTTGGACATGTGGTTCACCTCAAAAACGTGGTACCCGGCGGGCATAGCCAATTGCCCCACCCCGGGCAAGCACCGGCTAGCGCTGTAGCCGGGGGCATGGAAGAGGAAGAGGCCTCCGGCGGCCAAAGGGGTGACCCCTTTGGAAACCCACCTGGGGTTCGTCTGGTTTGACCGGGTATGCGGCCAAGTCGCCGGGCGGGAGTTGTGCAAGAACAGGCGGGAAGAGACCGGAACCGGGGCGAGCAGTCGTTTAAGCGTGAGGGGAGCGACCGTTGCTCCGGTCGCCGGCCCCGCTTCTTGACCCGCTGTCCACGCCAGGGCAGGATTGCAACCGTGCTGACGCGCCACCAGCAGCCGGCCGGCCAAGGTCCCATGCGCGAGGTTGCCCATGCCCCACCCCCTTTTCAGACGGTATATCGGCATTGATTATTCCGGAGCCGCCACGCCCGACAGCCGTCTGCCCGGGCTTCGGGTGTATTTGGCCAATGCTGCGTCCCTACCACAGGAAATCCGGCCCGAGCCTGACCATCCACAATGGCGCTGGACCCGGCGCGACTTGGCCGACTGGCTGGCCGATCGCCTGACGGAAAGCGTCCCGACCCTGGTCGGCATCGACCACGGCTTTTCCTTTCCCCGGGCCTGCTTTGACAAATACCACCTGCCGTCTGACTGGTCGCATTTCCTGGATGATTTCCAAAGCCACTGGCCGACCGACCAGCCCGAAATCCGTGTCGATGACGTGCGCCAGGGACGGACCGGCAATGGCGCGGCCCGCCAGGGCGATGCCCACTGGCGGCGCTGTACCGAGATGCGTACACGCGAGGCCAAGAGCCGGGGAGACGGCGGACAGCCCGGCATACCCGCCGGGAAGCGCACATCCGGGGCCAAGTCGGTCTTTCACTTCGACGTGCCAGGTTCTGTTGCCCACTCGACCCATGCCGGCCTGCCCTGGCTGCGACGTTTGCGACGCCAGGCCGGCGGGCGGGTCCATTGGTGGCCCTTTGACGGCTGGGCCGTTGCGGCAGGGAAAACAGTCGTGGCCGAAGTGTACCCGTCGCTCTGGAGCGGCCTCTGGCCCCGGGACGACCGGACCCAGGACCAGCAGGACGCCTTCTGTGCTGCGGCCTGGCTGCAACAGGCCGACCAGGACGGTAGACTCGCCAGCTTCTTCACGCCAAACCTGACGGACACCGAGCACGCCGACGCCGCGTTTGAGGGCTGGATTCTCGGCGTGGTCTGACGGATTGCCAAACCATGCCCCGCGATGCAGGCTGCCCCTGGCGTTTAATGAGAGAATCAGGCAAAAAACAAAGAGGATTGTGTCTACTGCCCCGGGCCGCATCCCGCTATCAGGGACGGTAAAGCCATTCGGGCAACAGTCGGGGCCAGCCGGACGCCAGCGTTTTGTCGCTTGGGCCACACGCCTGTCGGCTGGTTGGCAACGCCGGCATCCTGGCCAGCCGTGAAAGAGTCACGACTGCAAACGAACCGAAAGACCGTGCCGCCCCTCTCCGGGGGCCGTCTCTTAGCCGGCGGGAGCTGTGCCGCCCTGGCCGGAGACTCGGGGAATCAAGGACATGCAAAGGAGGAACCCAGGCCATGGACGTCCAGAAAAATGGTTCCCAGCCGTCCCGGAAAGGGCCGGAGGCGAGTTATTCCGGTCCGGTCCGCATTGATCCCCTGTTTCAGGCCCACGCCCCGGCCCGGGCCACCGGGGTCAGCGTCACGTTCGAGCCCGGCGCCCGCACGGTCTGGCACACCCATCCCCTGGGGCAAACCCTGGTCGTGACCGCCGGGTCCGGCCTTTCCCAGAGTTGGGGCGGTCCGCTGGAAACCCTGGCCCCCGGCGACGTGATCTGGTTTCCGCCGGGCGAGAAGCATTGGCACGGCGCTTCGCCCAGTACCGCCATGACCTACCTCGCCATCCAGGAGCAACTCGACGGGGTCGTCGTCAACTGGCTGGAAAAGGTCACGGATGCCCAATACCCGGCCGGGGCAGCGGCCAAGCCCCTGCCAATGGACAAATAACCGCTCCCGGTTGGCAGATGCCCGTAGTGTCCTGACCCCCACGGCGTGTTGCATCCAATGCCGCATGCCAACCGGGTTGCTGCCGACAGGGACGCCCGACGGCAGTGGCCTGCGCCTTAGCGGGCGCGATTTGGACCGTCTGCTTGTATGTTGCGTCCCTTTTGCCGAATAATCCAAAGCCAGGAATGGTGTTCATGCACCCCAACACATCTTTGCCCGCCGATCCGTCCCTTGACGTACAGAGCGTTAACGAAGCGCTGGCCGAGCGGATTGCCCGATGGACCGGCAGGAACAACCGGCTGCCCACGGCGATCCCAGGCCTGACGCTTAACGCCTGGGACGCGCCAACGGAACTGACGCACTATGTGCACGAGCCAAGCCTGTGCCTCATTGCCCAGGGAGCCAAGCGGGTGCTCCTTGGCAAAGAGACCTACACCTATGATCCGTCTCATTTCCTGATCAGCTCCGTCGACCTGCCGGTCGTGGCCCAGATCAGTGAGGCCAGTCGGGAAAAACCCTACCTGGGACTGGGCCTCAAGCTCGACCGGCCGACTATCGCCCGGATGATGGCTGACAGCAACGTGCCGCTCCCGCAGGCCCAGCCATCGGATCGCGCCCTGGCCACGGGCACTGTCACGGCGCCGCTTCTCAACGCCGTCCACCGCCTGATCGACCTGCTCGATACGCCCCAGGATATTGCGATTCTCGCCCCCCTGGTCCAGCGCGAGATTCTCTACCGCCTGCTGGTTGGGGACCAGGGCGCACGCCTGCGGCAGATCGCCGCGTCCGGCACCCAGAGCAATCAGATTGCCCAGGCCATCGACTGGTTGCGGGACAACTATACCCAGCCGCTGCGGGTGGACGCTCTCGCAACCTATGCCAAGATGAGCCCTTCCTCCTTTCATCGCCACTTTCGCGCCGTGACCAACAAAAGTCCCCTGCAGTTTCAAAAGCTTCTGCGGCTGCATGAAGCACGACGCTTGATGCTGACCGACAATCTCGATGCAGCCACAGCGGCTTTTCAGGTCGGCTACGAGAGCCACTCGCAATTCAACCGCGAGTACAGCCGCCTCTTTGGCGCGCCGCCCTTACGGGATATCAAAAAAATACGACAGGTTTCCACGGAAACACGCCAAAGCCAAGCTGCTCCGGCCCCGGCGGCGAACCAGGCCAGTGCGGTGTAAAGCCCGGCGGCAATGCCCGGGCGGCTTCGGACTGATGCCGCCTCTTGACGGGCATGTTCTCCCTCCCTGTTTTCGCCCCGGTCTCCCGGCGGTCTGGTGCTGGCCGACTTCCGGCCGGACAGGCGGGCCTCTCCCCGACCGGCCGGCCGTTTCGGTTGCCGGCAGGGCTGCCCAACCAGGCGGCGGGCGGGATAAAGGCGATCTCTTTCCCGCACTCGTGCCAGGATCAGGCAATATTTGGGTAGGAATGGACGTTCCTCCCTCCCCTGCCTTCACGTATCACACCCATGGTCCTGCGGCCAAACCGGCTGCAGACGGACAGGCCGCACGTTATTTCGTGACGACAAGGAGATCTTTCATGCTCTACAGAAAAATGCCCAAAACAGGTGATGCACTCTCCATACTTGGCTTCGGCTGCATGCGCCTGCCCATGGTGGACGGGGCCATCGACGAACCACGCGCCATTGCCCAGATCCGAAGCAGCATTGACGCCGGGGTCAATTACATGGACACGGCCTGGCCCTACGTCAACGGCCAAAGCGAACCCCTGCTCGGCAAGGCCCTGCAAGACGGCTACCGGGAGCGGGTCAAGGTCGCCACCAAACTGCCCACCTGGCTCCAAAACAGCCGCGCGGACATGGACCGCTACCTTGATGCCCAGCTCAAACGCCTGGGAACCGACCACATCGACTACTATCTGGTCCATGCCCTTGACGGGCCGTCGTGGGACCGGGTCGCGGCCCTGGGCCTTCGGGAGTTTCTCGATCAGGCCAAAGCCGACGGCCGCATCGTCAACGCCGGCTTCTCCTTCCACGGGTTGGCCGAGGAATTTACCCGCATTGTCGACGCCTACCCCTGGGACTTTTGCCAGATCCAGTACAATTATCTGGATCAGCAGTTCCAGGCCGGAACCGACGGCCTCAAATACGCGGCGTCCAAGGGCCTGGGGGTCATCATCATGGAACCGCTTCGCGGCGGCAACCTGGGCCTTCCCACCGCGCCCCCGGCCGTGGCCGACATCTGGAACGAGGCCAAGACCAAACGCACGCCCGTGGCCTGGGCCTTGCGCTGGGTCTGGAACCATCCGGAAGTCATCGTCGTCTTATCGGGCATGAACGAGGAAGCCCACATCGAGCAGAATCTGGCCATCGCAGCCGAGGCCGAAGCCGGCTCCCTCACGGCCGAGGAATTGGAGCTGGTGGACCGGGCCGGGCGCACCTACAAGGAGCTGATGCAGGTGGGCTGCACGGGTTGCGGCTATTGCATGCCCTGCCCCATGAGCGTTCAGATTCCCAAGAGCTTTGATTTCTACAACAAGATGCACATGTTTGGAAACGTCGAGGAAGCGAAATTCATGTATGCCGCCTTCGGAAGCGGCATCACGGGCAGCGACGAACCCGGCTTCGCCTCCCAGTGCGTGGCCTGTGGCGAGTGTCTGGAAAAATGCCCACAGCATATCGCCATTCCGGACATGCTGGAAAAAGTCGCAGCCGAAATGGAAGGACCGGACTTCCAGGACCGGGTGGCCGGGATCAGAGAGCACTTCAAGAAGGGCCTTCAGTAGGGGCATGCCGGCCCTGGACGACCGGCCGGCCGGCCGGTCGTCCAGGGAAGCGGCAGACACCGGCAGCCTGTGCGGCCGGGCCAGCTCCAGGCTGGGGAGTTGTCTCTCTTTGAGGCAACCTGTACCGTTCCTGCCGCGCCCAAAAGGACAAAACGCCGCAACCCGCCCGACTCGGACCGGCCCGGCCCGGTCACCCGGTGCGACACATGCTCGGCCCAACCATTGTCCCCTCGTCGCCGCCCAGGCGGCAGCAACCCAACACCCGGCGCTTCGGCGCATGAAGCCATGAACATACTCTATTACGACTGTTTTGCCGGCATAAGCGGCGACATGCATCTGGCGGCCATGATCGATCTGGGGGTCGAACCCGGGTACTTGCAGACCGAACTGTCCAAGCTCGGCCTGGATCATGAATTCGCGCTGCAGGTGACCGCTGATTCGCGCCACGGCATCCACGGCACCCGGGTGGACGTGATCCTCAAAAACGACCCGGCCCACCACCATGCCCATAGCCAGCCCCATGTGCATGGCCACGGGCACGACCATGCCCACGTGGACTCCCGGCACGGCCACAGCCATGACCCTGCCGACGACGATCACGGGCACGGCCACCACGAGGCCGGCCCGGGAGAACACAGCCACGGGCCCAACCGAAACCTCGCCGCCATCGAAGCGATCATCCGGGGCAGCACCTTGTCCGAGGCGGTCAAGCAGACCAGCCTGGACATCTTTCGACGGGTGGCCGAGGCGGAAGCCCGGGTCCACGGCAAGACCATCGACGAAATCCATTTCCACGAAGTCGGAGCCACCGACTCCATTGTGGACATTGTGGGCGCGGCCATCTGCTTCCACCGGCTGGGCGTGGACGCGGCGTGGGCCTCCCCGGTGGAGTTGGGGGGCGGCTTTGTCCGTTGCGCCCACGGCCTTATCCCGGTCCCGGCCCCGGCCACGGTGGAAATCCTGCACGGCATCCCGACCACGCGCGGCGCGGTCGCCCAGGAAACCACCACCCCAACGGGCGCGGCCATCCTGGCCACCCTGGTCGACGAATTCACCGACACGCCGGCCCTGGCGACGGAAAAGACCGGCTACGGCATCGGCCACCGGGACTCGGCCATTCCCAATGTCCTGCGGGTGCATTTGGCCCGGCCGGCCTCTTCCCCGACCACCGGTTCGACTGCGCCGGCCCGCCTGCTCCAGTGCAACATCGACGACATGACTGCCGAGATGCTTGGCGTGGCCATGGACGTCCTCATGGAGAGCGGAGCCATGGACGTGCATTTCATCCCGATCCTGATGAAAAAAAACCGCCCGGCCACCTGTTTGTCGCTGTTGTGTTCCGTTGCCGATGAGGAGCGTTTCAAGGAACTGCTTTTCCGCCACACCACCACGCTTGGCGTCAAAAGCTTTCCCCTGGACAAGACCGTGCTGGCCATCGCCTTTGAGCGCCTGGACACCCCGCTTGGGACCGTGACCATGAAACACGCCATGAAAGACGGCCAGGTGCTGCGCTCCAAGCCGGAGCTGGAAGATTGCCGCGAGCTGGCCAGACGTCACGACCTGCCTCTGACCGAAGTCTACGCCCGCATCGCCAAAAGCGGGAAATAGCGGAGCACACCATGTCGTTAGTCCTGACCACCGATCAAAAATACCAGGCCCTACTCGAGGCGCTGCGCGAGATGGGCTCAGCCGTGATCGCGTTCTCTGGCGGGCTGGACAGCACCCTTTTGCTCCATGCCGCCCGGCAGGCCCTGGCCGACAAGGTCCTGGCCGTCACCGTGGTCGCCGCCTATACGCCCGAACACGAGCGTGAAGAGGCCAAGACCACGGCCCAAACCATGCAGGCCCGCCACCTGCTGCTGAACGTCCCTTTTCCCGAGGCCATACGCAACAATCCGCCGGAGCGTTGCTACCTGTGCAAGCTCAGCCTCTTTACGCGCCTTACGGCCGTGGCCAGGGCCGAGGGCATCCCCTACGTCCTGGACGGCACCAATCTGGACGATCTGGACGACTACCGTCCGGGCCGCAAGGCCCTGGGCGAACTGGGCATCCTAAGCCCCCTGCTGGCCGCGGGCCTGACCAAACAGGACATCCGGGACCTGTCCCGGGTCCAGGGTCTGGCCTGGGACAAGCCGGCCGGGGCCTGCCTGCTCTCGCGCCTGCCCCACGGCACACGCATCGAAGAGGCCGAACTGCGGCGCATCGATCAGGCCGAAGGTTTTCTACGGGAGTTGGGGTTCACGGCCGTACGGCTTCGCAGCCACGGCGACCTCGCCCGCATCGAAGTGCCCCGCGACCAGGTGGCCGTAGTGATCGAAGCCGACCGGCAGCACGGCATACAGGCCCGATTGACAGCGCTCGGCTACCGCTACGTGGCCGTGGATCTGGCCGGCTACCGCATGGGCAGCTTGAACGAACCCGCCTCGTAGGCGTAAAGCAAGAGAAGAGCATGGATACGCAAGAGACGTTAAAGCAACTGCTGACCGCCGTGAAAGACGGCAGCCTGGATGTGGAACAGGGGATGGAGCAGTTGCGCGATTTTCCCTGCCTGGACCTGGGGCACAGCCGGATCGACCTGCACCGGAGCCTCCGAAACGGCTTCCCCGAAGTGATCTACGGCGAGGGCAAGACCCCGCAGCAGGTGGGCGAAATCTTCCTGCGCATGCGTGAACACGCAAACGTCCTGGCCACCCGCGTTTCGCCGGAGATGGCCGAACATGTGCAATCCGTCTGTCCCCAGGCCGACTACGATCCATTGGCCCGCACCCTGACCCTCGTTCAGGGCGAGATCACGTTTCGGGAAGGGGAAATCGCCATCGTTACCGCCGGCACCTCCGATCTGCCCGTGGCCGAGGAGGCCCGGGTGACCTGCCGGATGCTCGGCAGCCGGGCCTTTGTCATTTCTGATGTGGGCGTGGCCGGCATCCACCGGCTGCTGGACCGGCTCGATACGATTCGCCAGGCCCGGGTGATCATCGTGGTGGCCGGCATGGAAGGCGCGTTGGCCAGCGTCGTCGGCGGACTGGTGTCCCAGCCCATTGTGGCGGTGCCCACTTCGGTTGGCTACGGCGCATCCCTGTCCGGGCTTTCGGCCCTGCTGGGCATGCTCACGTCCTGCGCCAGCGGGGTGACCGTGGTCAACATCGACAACGGCTTTGGCGCGGCCTGCGCCGCCTGCAAGATCAACAACCTCTTCCCGGCCTGACGCCGGGACGGCCACAAGAAAAGGGCCAGGGGGCACGCCGGCCCTGGCCCTTTTCCTTTTGGCCGGCCGCGCTGCCCCGGCCAAAGCGCGGCAACACGCCGGCCGGTCCCAGCCCGTCCCCGCGCCCTGCGGGACGCCCCGAGCCCTAGGACTCGAAATCCACGACGCGACGCTCGGCCACCACCTTCTTGACGAATTCGACCACTTCCAGATGCAAGGGATCGACGGCGTAGGCGTTCAAGTCTTCCTTGGTCTTAAACGTGGTGTAGAGCACAAGGTCCGTGGCCGGCACGGCCGCGAAAATCTCCTGCCCCTCGGCCACCCGCATGTCCAACACGAGGGGCAGCTTGGCCGGCAGCGCCAGGAGCCGGGCCTTCATTTCTGCGGCATTGGCGGCTTTGTCCCGGCCTTCGGCCGTGTCCTTGAGGGTCCACATAACAATATGCGTGATCATGCCTGTCTCCTGGATCGGTTTTTTTCCACCCTACCGGGAAAACGCCCGGGAATCCAGGGCCGTTTCCCTAGGCCGCCCTCCACGGCGGCCAGCAAACACATCAGTGGCGGCCGAACCCAGAAGCGCTTTGCCGGGGGCTGCGGCCAACGTGCCTGACAGCGCCCTCAGGCTTTCGATGCCCTCTAGCCCGCGCAGCACGAAGAGGGTGCCCCTTGCCCCCAGCCGCCTTGCGCGCAAAAATGGTCCCAGCCCTCTTGACAGCGACCCGGGGCGGTCCTAAAAACCAACAGCCATTGAGGAGATCATCAGACGATGCCTTCCCGCTTAAGTCCCGTGCGCTCGCGGAAACTCTGCGACCTCGTCATCCAGCAGATCCAGGAAAAAATCTCCCTGGGGGTCTTTGCGCCGGGGACCAAGATTCCCACCGAACCGACCCTCATGACCCAGCTTGGCGTCGGCCGTTCCACCGTGCGCGAGGCCATCCGCGTGCTGGTCAGCGCCGGGTTGCTTGAAGTGCGCCAGGGCGACGGCACCTACGTGCTGCGCGGCTCCTCGGGCAAGGAGCCCCTGGAATACCGCCTGCGCCGGGCAACCGCCCGGGAAATTCGCGAAGTGCGCCGCATTATCGAAGTGGAGACGGCCAGACTGGCCGCCGCCAACCGCACCGAGACCGACCTCGACACCATGCGCGACTGCCTGGTCCGCAAGAAAGCCGCCGTGGCCGCCAGCGACACCCATGGCTATGTGGCGGCCGACATCGCCTTTCATTCCGCCGTGGCCGCAGCCAGCGGCAACAGCCTGCTGGCTGATCTTTACCGCAGCTTCTGCATGGTTTTCCAGGATTTTCTCGATCACCTGATCGCCGACGTCGGCGTCAACCGCTACCAGGACCATATCCACAACGGTCTGCTCGACGCCATCACCAATCAGGATGCAGACGCCGCCGCCCGCTTCGCCATGGACGGCATCGACCACTTCACCAGCGATATCACGGCCCTGGAGAAATAAGTGGCAACACTGTTTTTCATGGCTGACAATCATCAGATGATATGCTGGAATGCGATGCGGGTAGAAGAACCTCCGGCGGCCAAAGGGGTAGACCCCTTTGGAAACCCACCTGGGGTTTGTTTGTTTGGCCTTGGCGCGTTGCCCGGTCACTGCACGAACATTGCGCCGGAAAAGACGGGAAAAGGCTGGAGCCAGGAAGAGACCTCGTGAAAATACGCAAGGAATTTCTGACGCCTACCGCCATTCCGGTCAACCGAGGCCCGCAGCGGCCTCAAAACGCTGTTTTTTGCTTTGTTCATAATCGTCAGATGATATGACTTTAGCCGATCTTCGGCCGCCCATGCCATTCCCGAACCGGCGTTGTCGCCTGTTCATACATAACGGAGTTCCCATGCGTCTTTCCAGGTCCCTTGTTGTACTCCTGTTCACGGCCTGTCTGGGGTATTATGCCGTCCTGGCCAATGCCGCGCCGTCACGCCGCGCCCTGGCCGAGACATCCTCCTCCCTGGCCGATCTGGGCCGGATGCTGCCCCGGTTGTCCCTGCCGGCCACGGCCGTGCTGACGGCCCGGGAGGGACTGTCCGAACTGCGCCGGGTGGTCCAGGCCTCGCCGCTTATGCACGACACCCGCCCGGCTGAAGATGTCGCTCGCAAAGCGCACGCCGCCCTGTGGGCTGAGCTGGATTCCGTGCTGCGCACCGGCCGCGACGAAATCCACCCCGATCCGGCCGGTCTGCTGCCCGGCCAGGACTGACCCCGGCCCGGCAAGAGGGCGTTTTAAAAATCGGATAGTATTTCCGTGCGATAGCACTCATTTCTCCGCCTCTCCCTTGACACGCCCCCCTTCGGTTGTTACCCGTTTGGCACTCGAATGCGACGAGTGCCAAACAGGGAAACGCCATGCCTCTTGCCGAACGCGAACGGGAAGTCCTGACCACCATCATCGAAGCGTATATCACTTCGGCCGCTCCCGTTGGCTCCAGGGTCGTGTCCAAGCTCAGTTCTCTGGGCTTGTCGGCCGCCTCCATCCGCAACATCATGGCCGACCTCACCGAGACCGGCTATCTGGAACAGCCCCATACCTCGGCCGGACGCATCCCCACGGCCAAGGCCTTTCGCCTCTATCTCGACCAGGTCATGCGCCTGTCGCCGCTCGGCGACGACCAGAAGCGGCGCATTATCGACAACCTGACCCTGGCCGGCCTCGAACTCGACGACGTCCTGCGCCAGGCCTCGCGCCTGCTGTCCGGCCTGTCGCTCCAGGTGTCCATGGTCATTGCCCCCAACCCGGCCGGAGCGCGGTTTAAGCGCATCGATTTCTCCCTGCTCAATCCCGGGCTGGTCATGGTGCTGTTGGTGCTCCAGGGCGGTCTGGTGCGAAAGCGCGTCATCGAGACCGCGCCGGATGTCACGCCCGACGATCTCGTGGCCTGCTCCAATTATTTGAACCATCTGTTCACCGACCGGACCCTGGACGAAGTCCGCACCCGCATCGTGCGCGAGATGGACGAGGCCCGGCGTTCGCTCAATGCCCTGTGCCTGCGCGCCCTGACCATGGCCCGCTCGGCCTTTGAGCAGGAACGCGCCCCGGCCAGCGAAGTCATTGTGGACGGGACGCCCAATATCCTGTCCCAGCCCGAATTCACCGACGCCGAGCACATGCGCGAACTCATGCGCGTCCTTGAAGAACGCACCATTCTGCTCGATCTGCTGGACAAAACCGTAAACGGTCTTAAAACGGTCATCATAATCGGCGACGAGTCGGATCAGGCTGCCCTGTCCGAACTGGGGGTCATCACCGCCCCCTACGGCACAGGTTCGCGCACCTTGGGGGCCATCGGCCTTATCGGTCCCCGGCGCATGGATTACGCCAAGCTTGTGCCGGTGGTGAACTACACCGCCAGCACCCTGACCCGGCTGCTCGACCGGCATTTTTAACAAGCACCATCCGCGTCGCGACGCCCCGGCGCAGGCCGGCCTTTTGTTGCGCCCAAACGCTCGTTGTGGAGGAATCATGGTCCCTGAGGAAAAACTGCCCGACACCGAAACCGCGTCCGAAACCCCGGCCGAGGCTGCCCCGGCCAGCCCGGAGGAAGCCATCGAACGCCTGCGCGCCGAACTTGCCGCCGAGGCCGACAAGCGCCTGCGCGCCTTCGCTGAAACGGAAAATCTCAAGAAGCGGCTCATCAAGGAAAAGGAAGAGTTCCAGAAATACGCCACCGAGAGCCTGGTTTCGGAACTGCTCCCCGTCCTCGACCACCTCGATCTGGCCCTGGCCCACGGCCGCACCAGCGAAGTCTGCAAGGACTTCATGGTCGGGGTGGATATGACCCGAAAGGCGTTCGTCGATATCCTGGCCCGACACGGCGTGACGGAATTCGGCACGGCCGGCGAGCCGTTTAATCCCGAATCCCACGAGGCCCTCGGCGTCGCCACCGTCGCCGGACTGCCCGACGATGCCGTGGCCCAGGTGGTCCAACGCGGCTACATGCTGCGCGGCCGCTTGTTGCGCCCGGCCAAGGTCATGGTCAACAAAGCGCAATGAAACGTTTTTTCAAATAGCCCCTTTACTCAGGCAAATCGGGCCTTATATTTTCGCAGTCCAGCCAAAACATTCGCCTAGCGGCGCAATATCATACATGAAATTCAAGGAGGAAAGGCTGTTATGGGTAAAATAATCGGGATCGACCTCGGGACCACCAACTCCTGCGTCTACGTTATGGAGGGCAAGGACCCGAAGTGCGTCACCAACCCCGAAGGCGGCCGGACCACCCCGTCCATCGTGGCCTTTACCAAGGAACGGCTGGTGGGTGAAATCGCCAAACGTCAGGCCGTGACAAATCCCGAGCGGACCATCTACGCCATCAAGCGTCTCATGGGTCGCCGCTTTGACGCGCCGGAAGTCACCCATTGGCTGACGCACTGCCCGTATAAGATTGTCGAAGGCCAGGGCGGCGACGCCTATGTCGAGGTTGAGGGCAAGAAGTACAGCCCGGCTGAAATCTCGGCCATCATCCTCGGCAAGCTCAAAAAGGACGCCGAAGCCTACCTCGGCGAGCCGGTCACCGAAGCCGTCATCACCGTGCCGGCCTACTTCAACGACGCCCAGCGCCAAGCCACCAAGGACGCCGGCCGCATCGCCGGCCTTGAGGTCAAGCGCATCATCAACGAGCCCACCGCCGCTTCCCTGGCCTATGGCTTCGATAAAAAGGCCAACGAAAAGATCGCCGTCTTCGACCTTGGCGGCGGCACCTTCGACATCTCCATCCTGGAAGTCGGCGACAACGTCGTCGAAGTGCGCGCCACCAACGGCGACACCTTCCTGGGTGGCGAAGACTTCGACCATCGCGTCATCACCTACCTGGTCGAAGAGTTCAAAAAAGAGAGCGGCATTGACCTGTCTCAGGACCGGATGGCCCTGCAGCGGCTCAAGGAAGCCGGCGAAAAGGCCAAAAAGGAACTGTCCACGTCCATGGAGACCGAGGTCAACCTGCCGTTTATCACGGCCGATGCCTCGGGTCCCAAGCACATGATGGTCAAGCTCACGCGCGGCAAGCTCGAATCCCTGGTCCATGATCTGGTCCAGCGCACCATTGAGCCCTGCCGCAAGGCCCTGGCCGATGCCGGCCTCAAGGCTGCCGACATCGACGAAGTCGTGCTCGTCGGCGGCATGACCCGTATGCCGCTGGTGCAGAAAACCGTGCAGGACTTCTTTGGCAAGGAGCCCAACCGGTCGGTCAACCCGGACGAAGTCGTGGCCATGGGCGCGGCTATTCAGGGCGGCATCCTGGCCGGCGACGTCAAGGACGTGCTGCTGCTCGACGTCACCCCGCTGTCCCTTGGCATTGAAACCCTCGGCGGCGTCTTTACCAAGCTGATCGAGCGCAACACCACGATTCCGACCCGCAAAAGCCAGGTGTTCACCACGGCTGCCGACAACCAGCCCTCGGTGTCCATCCACGTCATGCAGGGCGAACGGCCCATGGCCGGCGACAACATGACCCTGGGCCGGTTTGAACTGACCGGCCTGCCGCCGGCGGCCCGTGGGGTGCCACAGATCGAGGTCACCTTCGACATCGACGCCAACGGCATCGTCAACGTCTCGGCCAAGGACACCGGCACCGGCAAGGAACAATCGATCCGCATCACCGCGTCTTCGGGCCTGTCGGAATCCGACATCCAAAAGCTCATCAAGGATGCCGAGTCCCATGCCGAGGACGACAAGAAGAAGCAGGCGCTCATTGAAATCCGCAACCAGGCCGACACCCTGGTCTACACCACCGAGAAGTCCCTGGCGGAACTCGGCGAGAAGGTTGACGGCGTGACCCGGGGCGAGATCGAGTCCAAACTCAACCACGTCAAGGAACTGCTCAAGGGCGAGGACAGCGACGCGATCAAACGCGCCACGGACGAACTGTCCCAGGCCTCCCACAAGCTGGCGGAAAAGCTCTACCAGCAAAAGGCCGAAGCCGGCGGACAGCCCGGCGGTCCCGAAGCCGGCGCGACCGGCGGGCATCAGGGCGGCAAGAGCGACGACGACGTGGTCGACGCCGACTACACCGAAGTGAAATAGCGGGCATCCCGGCGCGGACTTGCCTTCGCGTCCCATTGCGCGTAACGAGAAGCCTGACCCGTCCCCTTGGACGGGTCGGGCTTTTTTCATGCCCTTTGGACACGACGGCCCGGCCGCCAAACCCCGGTTCGCCCATGCACGCCACAATCAAAAAAAATCGCTTGCTCCCACGCCTTCTGGCGCGTCTTCTCGTATGCAGCCTCCTTGTCGCCCTGTCCGGTTGCGCCGGGATGTTCTCCGGCTCCCAACAGGCCGAGCCGCCGGCGCCGCCAACGCCGCCGGTCGCTGTCGTCCAGCCCGAGCCAACGCCGCCGCCCAAGCCCGCCTACGTCAACTCCGTGGCTGTGCTGCTGCCGCTTGGCGGACCGTTTCGAGAATTCGGCGGACGGGTCCAAAAAGGCATCCAGGCCGCCCAGGATAACCTGGCCAAGGCCGGCACGCCGCTTGACGTCCATATCATCGACGCCACCCAGCCGGGCTGGGTCGAGGCCGTGCGCAACCTCCCCCCCGAAATCACTGTTGTCGGCGGCCCCATGCACCGGCTGACGCTTAAGGAACTCGAAACCGCCGGCATGCTCCAGACCCGGGTCTTCCTGGCCTTCATGCCGTCTCTGGGCGAAGCCCGGGAAGGTGTTGACGCCTGGCGCTTTTTCCCCAGCGCCGAAGACGAGATCGACGCCCTGCTGCGCCTGTCCGCCAGCGATTACGGCATCAACCAGTTTGCCATCCTGCGCCCCGGCGACCGCTACGGCCAGACCATGGGCGACGCCTTTGCCGTGGCCGCCTCCAAGCTCGGGGCCCAGATCACGGCCACCGGCGTGTACAACCCCCAGGAACCGGCCGGCTGGCAAGCCACTGTCGCGGACATGCTGCGCACCGGCGGCGGCCGTCCGGGCTTCGGCGCCGTGTTCATACCCGACGAATGGGCCAGGGCCGACAAGGTGCTGCCGGCCATCTTCAGCAACAAGGTCGAGGACCTGCTCATCCTTGGGCCGCAGCTGTGGACCGAGGCCCTGTACCGGGCCGCGGCCAACAAGAGCCAGATCAATATCCAGAACTACCGCCTGGCCGTGTGCCCCGGGGCCTGGTGGCCGGAGAATCAGGGACAGGCCACCCAGCAACTCGTGACCGCCATGCGCGCCGCCGGCGATGAACATCCCGACATGTGGGAAGCCGTTGGCTTCGATTTTGCCCGCATGGCCGCCCGCCTTGGCCGGTTGCCCCAGGGCTCGCCGCCCCAGGAAGTCAGCTCCCGTCTGGCCCAGGCCACCACGGGCATGGATTTCAGCATGGCTCCGCTGACCTACTCGCCCGACGGCAAAGCCCACGTCGCCATGTATTTGTTCCGGCCCTCGGTGACCGGTCCGGTGTTGCTTGATCCCGAAGGGTTCCGTCAGCGCTTGAACGCCATCCGCCAGAAAGCCCTGGAGAATCCGGCCCCGGAAACGGAGCAGTCCTATTCCCCGAATCCGGCCCCGGCTGCTCCGGCCCAGCCGCTGCAAGGGACTCCGGCCCAACCGGTGCAGGGGACTCCGGCCCAGCCCATCCCGTCTGCGCCAGCCCAGCCTCTTGGTCCGGTGCCGTCCCATCGACAGGCCATTCCCGTCTCTTAAACCGCAAGGAAGCTGCGTCCATGACGATACATCCCGATCAGGTGGCCAAGGTGGCCAAGCTCGCCAAACTGCGCCTTGACGACGCCAAGCTCGAACGCTTTGCCGGCCAGATGGACGACATTCTGGCCTACATGGAAACCCTTGGCGCGCTGGATACGACCGGCGTCGAGCCGCTGTACAGCCCGGTTGGCCACGAAACGCCCATGCGCGCGGACGTGGCGACCAAAACCTGCGCCCGGGACCAGATCCTGGCCAATGCCCCGGCCACCGACGGACAGTTTTTTATCGTGCCCAAAATCGTGTGATTGCCGCAGGGCCGCACCCGGCCCATGTCTCTCGACGTTGCCGCCAGCCGGCCTCATTCATACGAGCCACTGCATAAAGGGATTTCTCATGTCCGAGCTCACCAACCTGACTCTGACCCAGGTGCGCGACAAGCTGGCGCACAAGGAAATAAAGGCCGCCGAGGCCGTGGCCGCCTGTCTGGCCCGCATCGAAGCCACCGAACCGGCGCTCAAGGCCATTTTGCACCTCGACGCCGAGGCCGCCATGGACGCGGCCAAGGCCCTGGACGCCGCCGGCCCCCAGGCCGGCAAACGCCTGTGGGGCGTGCCGGTGCTGGTCAAGGACGCCATCTGCGTCAAAGACGCGCCCACCACCTGCGGCTCCAGGATCCTGGAAAATTTCACGCCGTTTTACGACGCCTCCTGCATTGAAAAGCTCAAGGAGGCCGGGGCCGTTATCCTCGGCAAGGCCAACATGGACGAGTTCGCCATGGGGTCGTCCACGGAAAATTCCGCCTACAAGGTCACCGCCAACCCCTGGGACGTCACCAAAGTGCCCGGCGGGTCCAGCGGCGGTTCGGCCGCAGCCGTTGCCGCCGGCCAGTGCTACGCGGCCCTTGGCACCGACACCGGCGGCTCCATCCGCCAGCCCGCCGCCTTTTGCGGCACGGTCGGCATAAAGCCCACCTACGGCCGGGTGTCGCGCTATGGACTGGTCGCCTACGGCTCAAGCCTGGACCAGATCGGACCACTGGCCCGCACCGCCGACGATGCCGCAGCCATCCTCACGGTCATCGCCGGCCACGATCCCAAGGATTCCACCTCGGCCCCGCGCGAGGTTCCCGATTTCGAGGCTGCCCTGACTGGCGCAACCGACCTCGCCGGCCTGACCATCGGCCTGCCCGACGAATACTGGGGCGAAGGCGTGGACGACGAAGTGCGTCAAGCCTGCGCCGCCGCCGTGGATACGGCCAAGGGCCTCGGAGCCACGGTCGTGCCGGTTTCCCTACCGCACACGCCCTACGCCGTGGCCACCTACTACATCGTGGCCATGGCCGAAGCCTCCTCCAATCTGGCCCGCTTCGACGGCGTGCGCTACGGCTACCGCGCCCCGGAAGCCCAGACCCTGGACGAACTCTACGAACTGTCGCGCTCCAAGGGCTTTGGCCCCGAAGTCCAGCGCCGCATCGTGATCGGCACCTACGTGCTCTCGGCCGGCTACTACGACGCCTATTACCGCAAGGCCGCCCAGGTCCGCCGGCTCATCCGTCAGGACTTCCTCACGGCCTTCGAGAAATGCGACGTGATCTGCGGTCCCACCTCGCCCTTTGCCGCCTTCCCCATCGGCCAGATGACCGACGATCCGCTTCAGATGTATTTGAGCGACATCTTTACCATCTCGCTCAACCTCGCCGGCCTGCCCGGCCTGTCCATGCCCGTGGGCCTCGGCCAGGCGTCGGGTATGCCGATTGGCATGCAGCTCTTCGGGCCGGCCTTTGACGAGGCCGCCATCCTGCGCACAGCCAAAGTGCTGGGCACCGCCCTGCCGCCGCTGCCACAGCCGACTGGTATGTAAGAGGAAAGAAGGGAGAGTGCCTCCGGCGGCCAAAGGGGCTGAGCCCCTTTGGAATCCCCGACCGGGGGATACTGGCGGGTAAGTACATGCCGCGCGTTATGAAGACGCAAGGGACACCACCTTCATCTAAAGAACATGGACACTACTGGAATAATGATGGGATTCCAAAGGGCGGCAGCCCTTTGGCCGCCGGAGGCTTTCTCCCTGCCCACCAAGATGGCGGCCTAGCTCCATGCGACTGGCCGTTGCCCTCTCCGGCGGGTCAGACAGCCTGCTGTCCCTGGGGCTGCTGCGGGCCGCCGGCCATGACCTCCTGGGCCTGCACGCCCATTTCCTGCCGCCGGGCGAAAAGGCACGCGCCCTGGCCGCAGCCATCGACGCCCAGTGTCGGGTGCTTGGCGTGCCCTTTGCCGCCGTGGACCTGTCGCGGGAATTTCGCGCCCAGGTCATTGATCCCTTTATCCACGCCTACGCCGCCGGCCTGACCCCCAATCCCTGCGCCTCCTGCAACCGGACCATGAAGTTCGGCTTGCTCCTTGATGCGGCCCGGGAAAACGGGGCCACGCACATCGCCACCGGCCACTACGCCCGCATCGAAGCCACGCCAACCGGGGCAGCCCTTTGGCGCGGAGCCGATGCCAGCCGCGACCAAAGCTATTTTTTAAGCCTCGTGCCGGGAAAAGCCCTGGGGCAAGCCGTTTTCCCCCTGGCCCGACGCCGCAAGACCGACAACCCGGCCGCCCTGGCCGCCCTCGGCCTTGCCCCGCCGCTGCCGGCCGAATCCCGCGAAGTCTGCTTCGTCCCCGGCGACGACTACCGCGCGTTTCTCACCGCCTCGGGCGCTCCCTTGTCTGGCCCCGGGCCGATTGTCCTGGCCGACGGCGTCCGACTGGGAACGCACAACGGCCTATGGCAACACACCATCGGCCAACGCAGAGGCCTTGGCATCCCCTACAGCGAACCACTGTACGTCCTGGCCAAGGATGCCCGGTCCAACACCCTTATCGTCGGGATCAAGGCCGAGCTTTCGGCCACCGCCTGCCGCACCGGACCGGCCAATATCCTGACGCCGCCAGCCGAGTGGCCGGACGAAGTGCTGGCCCAGACCTGCTACCGCATGCCCCCGCGCCCGGCCACGGCCCGGCTTGACGCCGCCGGCGGACTAGCCATCGTCTTTGCCGAACCCGTCGCCCGCCCAACGCCCGGACAGGTTGCCGCCCTCTATGACGCCGCCGGCCGGGTGCTGGCCGGAGGGGAAATCCAGGACAGCGGCCTTGTGTTCCCGGGAAAGCTTGGCTAAATGGCCTTGACCCCACGCCATGGGGTCGGGACACCTGCCTGTATGCCAACAACTGACCATCGCCGTTTGCACCTCTGCCTGCTTCTGCTGCTGCTTGCGGCAGCGGTCTGCCTGCGTCTGCCCCATTTGGGCGATCCGTCGCTGTGGTGGGACGAGTTCATTACCCTGGGGACGGCCTTGTTGCCGGTGGACCGGATGGTCCACACCCTGACCGTCATCGGGCCATCGGATTTTGGCGGCGAGTTTTTCCCGCCGCTCTATCACCTGATCACCCGCGCCGTGTTGGTTGTGAGCCACGACGACGCTGTCCTTCGCTGCATAAGCGTGATCGCCGGCACAGCCAGCATTGCCGTGGTCTACGGCTTTGTGGGCGAGCTTTTCACCCGCCGCGCCGGCCTGTTCGCTGCCGCCCTGACCACCTTTTGCGTCTATCACATCCACTATTCCCGGGAGCTTCGGCCCTACAGCCTGTTTACGCTCCTGGGGCTGGCCTCCCTGTGGACGCTCTACCGCGCGCTGACCCGGGGCGGGCTTGGCAACCATGCCGCCTATGTCCTTTGTACGGCGGCCATGTGCTACAGCTCGTCCATGGGCACCACCAACATCGGGGCCGAGGGACTGTTTACGGCGTTTTTCCTGATCCGGGGGGTTGCGACCCGGGAACTGTCCCTGGGCCGGGCCATGCGGAAAGGTCTGGCCCTGGCGGCCTGCGTTTGGCTGGTCGGGCTGTGCTACCTGCCGTGGCTGCCGGCCTATCGCAACATCTTCGCCCTGCTGCGGCTGGAAAAATCGCCCGGCATCCCGGCCGATTTCGTCCTCACCGTGCTGTCGGAATTTTTCTCCTACGCCGCCCCCAAACGCGGCCTGCCCTGGCTGCCCCTGGCCCTGACCTGCCTTGTCGGCCTGGGCGTGGCCCTGCGACGGCAGTATCGCACCGGGCTTGTGCTGCTCGCCCTGTTTGCCCTCATGCCCGTGGTCGCTTTTCTGGCTGCCGGAACCAAGCTAGAGATCAGTTCCCGCTATGTGTTTAACGCCTTTTTCGCCTTGGCGGCCCTCGGCGGCCTCGGCATCGACGCCATATGCAGCCGCACACTGCGCTATCTCGACCTGACGCCGGGCCGCATCGCCCTGGTCGCGCCCTTGGCCGGGCTTGGCTGCTGCCTGCTGTTAAGCGCTGCCGATTTCGCCTCTTTGCCAACGTATTATCGCCGCGAGACGTCGTACAACAAAGAGCTGGCCGACTATCTCGTCTGGAACAAAAACAACGTCGAGTATCTTTTTCTGCAGAGTAACCGCAATCCCAAGCTCATTACCAACTGGTATCTCCCGGGCGTCTATAGAAATCTCGCCCATTATGTGCCCAAGGGCTACAAGCGCGCCTACCACATCATCCAAAGCGACCTGACCCCGGCCGCCCTGCCCTTTCCGCCGCACAAAGCGGCCAAGTTCATGGATTCAGCCGTCTACCGTTTGGGACTGGTCAGCGCCGCGCCTGTGACGCTCTTTCCCGACGCCGCCGGCACGGCCCGCTACACCGACGCCTTCGATACCTACCGCTTCTACGCCGACTGCGACGAAGCCGTGAATATCGCCCCGGAAAGCCGCTATCACACGCTCACCCACTACGATTACGACAAACCCGGCCATGTCCTGTACCGGTTTGTCGCCGCCCCGGGCACGGCCTTTGCCGCCGGCCGTTTGTCCCTGGATTTTTCCGCCACGTTTAACGAGGGCATTGCCTCGGATTCCCGGGTCGTTGTTTCCGTCGCGGTGGGCCAGGGGGCGTTTGCCCCCCTGGATGTCGTCACCGGCGAGGCCTTTCTCGGCGCAGACGGCGTCCTTATTCCGGCCAACCACGAGAAACGCCGCTTCATCAAACGCTCCTTGGCCCTGCCAGACAGCGTCGCCGGGGCAACAGTCCTGCGCCTTCGCATCGACTACGGCCCGGTGGCCAACCCGGGCGTGGTCGAAGTCTGCGGCCTGGAACTCTCTGCCGGCCTGACCGGCTCCCCCCAAGGGGACAACCCGGCCCTGGCTATGCTCAAGCGAGTGGCCGCCAACAACGCCCTGGCCGCCTGGAAACCCGGGCAAAATCTCATTGGCGACGCGCTCTTCGCCTTCCCGACCAGCCCCGAACTGCCCCAGGGACCGGCCAACCCGGCTGCGGCCCTGCCCGGATTCCTGGCTGCCCATCCCGGCCTCGCCCCGGTGTTCACCATCCAGGACGCCAACGGCCAGCCGGCCTATCAGTGTTACGACCCGGCCCTGAACCAGCCCTTCGTGCCCCTGGCCGAGGACCGTCCGGCCACCCTGACTCAAGACAACGCCGGGAATATCTTCGCCGCCCTCAAGCTTCACGGCGCGTTCAATCGTCCCCGGCTGTCGCTTGGCGGCAAAACCGTCGGCATCGGCGTCCTGGCCCCGGCTCCCTCGACCCTGCTGCTTGATCGGGACGGCGTCGGCGTCCTGCGCTTCGAGCCGAGTTTCGCCCACGAGGCCGACGCCCTGGCCGCCTTCCCCATTGCGCTCAACATCAAGAAAAACGACGACGAGGACTGCCTGTCCTGCAAGGACGCGGCCCCGTGCTCGCTGACTGTGCCGATAAGTTCGACCTATCCCATAAAACTGCTGCGCATCCTGGCCTATCCCCGCGTTTTTGCCGACAAGGCCGGCCAAAATACCGTACGCATCTCCTTTTCCAGCGACGGCAAGACGTTCACGCCGCTGGATACGCTCAAAAGCAACCGCAGCGGTTTTTGGGAAGGCCTCATGGTGCGCCGCGTTTCTGTCCTGCGTTTCGATCGGCCCATCCACAACGGCTTTGTGCGCTTTGACTTCTCCGGCCCCGGAGCCCAACTCTGGTCGCGCGACGACACCCGGATGCGCATCGAGGCCGTCCTCGACGCCAGCGCCTTTACCGGTCTCACCGTCCCTTCCGCCACTTTCCAGGCCGAGCTTCGGGACAACGCCGGCGCGCCGTTGGAGATGCTCCTTTCGCCCGACCTGCTGCCCTACCGGCCAACCCTCCAGGACAATTTCTGATGCCGGCCGCCATCCGGCATATCCTGCTCGACCGCGACGGCACCGTCATCGTCGACCGGCACTATCTGGCCCGGCCCGACGGCGTGGAACTGCTTCCCGGCGCAGGCCAGGCCCTGGCCCGCTTGGCCCGGACCGGCGCGGACCTCTATCTGGTCACCAACCAGTCCGGCATCGGCCGTGGCTATTACGCCGAGGCCGATTTCCAGGCGGTCCAGACCCGCCTGCTGGAGCTCCTGACCCCGTATGGCGCGCCGATCACCTCCACGGCCCATTGCCCCCATGCCCCGGGCAGCGGTTGCGACTGCCGCAAACCGGCCCCAGGCCTGTTTACCCGTCTGGCCGCCGCCTATGGCCTGGACCCGGCCGCCACGGCCGTTATCGGCGACAAGGCCTGCGACGTCGCCTTCGGTCTGGCTCTTGGCGCGCCGCTGACCATCCTGGTAACCACCGGGCATGGGCAGCGGGCGGCACATGCCCTCGGCCTGCCGCCACTTGTTGACCCCTGGCTGGAGCTTGCCGATCGCAAACCCGACTGGCCCCATGTGCTGGCCCGGGATCTGGCCGCTGCCGCCGATTTTCTGTTGGCCGGCCGGCTTGCTCTCCATGCAGCCCCCAAGGCCGCCCCGTGAGCCGCGCCCTGGCCAAGGCCCTGACCAGCCAGTGGGCCGCCACCCTCTACGCCGCAGCCGTGTCGGTCGGGCTGACCTTTCTCCTTGGCCGGATTCTTGGCCCGGCCGGCTTTGGCCAGTATTCCTACATCCTGACCCTGGGGTCGCTTTTTGCCATTCTCCAGGACGGCGGTTTTTCCACCCTGATCTTTCGTGAAACCGCCAAGGCCGCCCTGACCGCCGCCCCGGGCCGGCCGAGCCTCATGGCCATGGGCCTGGGCCATCTGTTGGGCGTGACCGCCCTGGGCTTATGCCTGATCCCGCTTTTCCCGGACGGCGAACGCCTGCCCCTTGGCGCGGCCGTCCTTTACTATGGCCTCTTTTGCGCCACATCCTTGGTCTCGTCCGAACTCAAAGGCCACAATAATTTTGCCGCCGAAGCCCTGTGGCGGGCCGTCACCCGCACCGCTACAGCCCTGGCCGCCGGCTGCGCCCTGCTTTTCCCCAGCCCCGGCCCAACCGCCGTTTTCCTGGCCCTCCTGGTCGGACAGGCCGTGGCCCTGGCCACGCCCTTTGCCCGACCGCTGCTCGTGGTCCCCAAGCTCCACTTGCACCGCGACATCTACGGCCCCTGCGCCGCATTTCTGTGCATCTCTGCGGCCACCACCATTTATTTCCGCTGTGATATCGTCCTGTTGCGCCAGCTCACCAGCGATCCGGCCGAGGTCGGCAACTACGCCGCCGCCTACCGCCTGATCGAAGGCGTCATCATGCTGGCCACGCCCTTGGCCCACATTTTCTTTCGCCGCCTGCGCGTCACCCTTGACGACGCCGCCGCCTTTGCCCGCTCCTTCCGCCTCATGCTCGGGGTCATGGTCGCCCTGTCCCTGTGCGCCACGGCCGGCGGTCTGCTCCTTGGCCCGTTTATCCTCACCCTGGCCTTTGGCGACAAATACGCCGCCGCCGTGCCGCTGCTCTCCTGGCTGTTGGCCTCGCTGCCCTTTATTCTGCCCAACTACGTCCTGACCCAGGCCCTCGTGGCCCTTGGCCGGGAACGCTACTACGCCGGCGTCACCATCCTTGCCGCCGCCCTCAACATCGGCCTCAATTTCCTGCTCATCCCCCACCTCGCCGCCAAAGGCGCAGCCCTGGCCACCGTTTGCACCGAAGCCGCCCTGTGCCTGGGCCTGGGCCTGGCCTTCGTCAAATGGGGCTTTCGCGCCGTCGAGAAATAGTAAAAAGAGAGAAGAACGGGGCGCTGCCCCGGCCCCGCCGGGGGGAGTGTAGCCCCCGGCCCCCTCGATGGGGCAAAGGGGGGCTGGCGAGGGTTGCATTGGCGGCACATCCTGGCTAGTTATCGGCCTAAGCCTGTAAAAGAGACGGGAACGGCACGGCTGCCGTGCCTGCAGGGAGAGGCCAATGCGCAAGGGAACCGAGGAGAAACCGGCCATCGCGGTCCGCCCCGAAGCCGTGGAGCAGTATCTGAAAGAAGCTTTCGGCCCGGACGCCCGGATGCTCGGGGCCTGCGAGATGGGTTCCGGCGGCCAGGGCATGAAGGAATTCGGTTACGGCAAGCCCGTGTGTCTGGAGTTCGAAGTGGGCGGGCAGGTGCGCCGGGGCGTGCTGTCGATCATGCGCGGCGACAAGTACGGCCATCAGTACTACTGGGACCGGGCCGCCATTCTCATTTTCCAGTTCGAAGCCGGCGGGACCATGGAAAAACACGTGCGCCCCATGGCCCTGGGCTATTTCGACCAGGATGACCGGCTCATTGCTGTATCGAATCCAAAAGAATTCTTCATCATAAGCGAAAAGGCCCCGGGCTACGACTACTACCTGGATTTGCAGCGCATTCAGAAAACCGGCCTGGAAGACCGCGACCTGAAGATGGCCCGCGCCTTTGCCGTCTGGCTGGCCCGGATCCACAGCGCCAAGAAAGACGACGCCGACCTGTACCTGCGCCGGATACGAAATCTGATCGGCGCGTCCGAATGCATCTTCGGGCTGGTGGACGCCTACCCGCACCCCTACAGCCTCTTTCCCCCGGAGCGCTTCTGCGCCCTGGAAAAACGCATCATCGACTGGCGCTGGAAGCTGCGCGGCTACACCCACCGCTTAAGCGAGGTCCACGGCGATTTCCATCCCTGGAACGTGCTCATCCAGGAAGACGGAGATGTTCGCGATTTCGCCGTCCTCGACCGCAGCCGGGGCCAGTGGGGCGAGCCGGCCGACGACGTGGCCACCATGAGCCTCAATTTCGTGCTGTTTGGCCTCTACGGCCATGCCAGGCTGACCGGGGACTTCGAGCGGCTCTATATGACCTTCTGGGAAACCTACTTGCGCGCGTCCGGCGACGACGAGCTGCTTTCGGTCATTGCGCCCTTTTACGTCTTTCGCGGACTGGTCATTGCCTCGCCCCAATGGTACCCGGGTCATCCCGAAGAAGTGCGTCGGGGACTCCTGCGGTTTCTGGAAAACGTCCTTGGCGACGACCGCTTCGATTGCCAGCATTTCAACCGATACATGGAATAATATGCCAGCTGTCCTCTGGTTCACCGGGCTGCCGGGATCGGGCAAAAGCGCCCTGGCCAAGGCTGTCGTCCAGTACCTGCAACTGGCCGGGACCGAAGCGACCTACCTGGAACTCGATGCCCGGCGCAAAGCCTATTTCCCCAAGCCCACCTATAGCGAAGCCGAGCGCCATACGGCCTATAAACACTTCGCCGACGAGGCCGCCGGGCTCTACCGCCAAGGCAAAAAGCTCATTATCATGGATGCCTCGGCCCCGCGTCTGGCCATGCGCGCCTATGCCCGCTCGCTTATGCCCCATTTCGCCGAGGTCCACGTGCGCTGTTCCCTGGCCACGGCCATGGCCCGGGAAGCGGCCCGGCCCGAAGGCAAGGTCATGGCCGGACTCTACGCCAAGGCCATGATGCGCAAAGCCACCGGCCGCGATTTCCCGGGCCTGGGCCAGGTCATCGGCGTGGACGTGCCCTTTGAGGAAGACCCGGCCGCCGAGTGCGTGGTGGACGCCGAACACCTGTCCATCGAAGCCGGGCGCGACGTGGTGCTGCACTTTCTACGGACCTGGCCGGCGCTTGGCAGAGGTTAGAGAAAAAGGGGAATGCTCCGGCGGCCGGGGGATGATCCCCCGGACCCCTCAACAGGAAAAGAGAATGCGGCCAACGCGCATATCGACTTTCAAAAAATCATCAAATTCGATTGGTTCCATGACAACTCCGAAATGATCGTCCATTGTTGTAACCAGCCTGTTCACTTGGGGCACTTCTCTTGCAATACTGCCGGCCATGGAGGGTCCGATGTCCGAAGGCCCCACGAGACACTGCCCTGGCTGCGGCCAGACACTGCGTTTTCCGTCCCACATCGGCGGCATGCTCATGGCCTGCCCAGTGTGCGGCCATCGCTTTGCCTCGCCATTTAAGCTGGCTGGCGCATCCGCCGCCGCCGCGCCGCTGACCGCGCCGCCACGCCTAGACCCCGCTCCCGAAACCGTTGCCAAACCAGTTGCCCAGCCCGCATTGCCGGATCACACGCCCGTACCGCCCGTTCCCGGCGATCTGAAACCTGTGCGTCAAAATACCCTGGCCGCCCGGGTCGCCGCCAAATATGCCGCCAAATCGTCGTAATTTTTAGCAAGAGGGATAAGGGGGAGTGCCTCCGGCGGCCGGGGGCCTGAGGCCCCCGGCCCCCCCGAAGGGGTAAAGGGGACGGTGTTCGCGTAAGGATGGACGGAAGCGGGAAAAAGAAATCTCGCCGGCCGGCCAGCGTCCCTCTTCTTTTTGCTCTTTATTCACCCACACCCCTGTGCCCACCCGCACCCTCCCCTTATCCCCATTTGCAGGGGTCCAGGGGGCTACCCTCCCCCCGGCGGGGTTCGGGGCAGCGCCCCGATTTTCTTCCCACGCAACGTCTCACAAGATCACAGCGTCAGCATCGTGACGCCCGTAGTGCTCCCGGGCGCGGTCGAAGCTGGTGGTGGCGTAGCAATAGGCGCAGCCGAACAGGCAGCGGTCGTAGGCCCCGATGTCGCGGCTGGGGGCGCAGCCGCAGCGCAGCCGTTGGCCGGCGTCCTTGGCCGGGGGGATGGCGCGGCCGGTGCGTTCGCTGATCCAGGCGGCGTCGATGCAGTGGGCGGCCGGGATGCCGGCCGTCTCGAAATATTCCGGCTGGCAGCAGGTGGCCAGGGCCATGCCGTGGCTGGCGGCCATGTCCCGCAGATCGACAAGCAGACGCAGACGGTCCTCGGGCGCGGGGTCCAGGGGGGCGAAGCCGGCTTCGGCCAGGGCGGCCATACGCTTGCTGGTCTTGCGGTAGGGTTCGACGAAACTGACGACGACCCGGTCGGTGTGGCCGGCCAGCGCTGCGGCCAGCCGGGCAAAGGTGCGGCGGTGCCAGTCCGGCGGCATGGCCGCGGTCAGGACAATGGGATCGTAGCGCCAAGTGATACGCCCAGGCAGGACCTCGGCCAGACGGGCAAAGGTCGCAAGCGACGCGTCCGGTTCCGGACATTTGGGATCGAGCGCCCGGGGGTTGTCCAGGAGGGTGTAGAGAAAAAACGGCTCGTGGCCCAGGGCGAGGATTTCAGGCAGATGGGGCAAAAGCGGCCGGGGATCGCGGGTCCACAAGACCAGGGCGTCGACGTCGGCCGCAGCCAGGGAGACGCGGGAGACCTGGGCGGCGTTGAAGGGATTTCGCACCTCGCAAAACCCGGCGCGAAGCCGTCCCATCAGCCAGCGGGCGTAGAAGGCCGGAATATCGGTGCGGCGGCTGGCGCTGATGATCACGGCCGCGTCCCGGCCCGGGCGAGCAGGGCGGCAAATTCGGCGTCCGGCAGCAGGCTGCCGCCCGTGGCCCAGCAAATATGCGTGGCCGCCCTGCCGGCCAGGGCCGGCAGATTGGCCCGGCGAACGGCCAGGGGACCGGCCAGGGCTGCGGCGGCTGACGGTTCCAGGCGAAGGGCCTCGTCGTTCCAGGCCTCGGCCACATGGCCAAGCAAGGCGGCGTCGCTGACGGTATGCGCGCCGTCAAGGACAGAGGCCATAAGCCGGCAAACGAGTTCTGAAGGGCGCGACACGGCCAGCCCGTCGGCCACGGTCCGGCCGGTCAGGCCATACACGGCCGCGCTGACCCCGCCGTGGCGGCCGGTGGCCAGCCCCAGGAGCAGGGCCGGGGCCTGCGTCGGTTCGACGAAATAGGCCTGGGCCGCATCCCCCAGGACCAGCCGGGCGCCAAGGGCGATGCCGCCCGGCGCGCCGCCCACGCCGCAGGGCAGATGCAGGCACAGGGGATGCTCGGGCGAAACAGCGATGCGGCAGGCAGCCAGCTGATCCGGCAGCCGCAGTCCGGCCACGGCGTAGCCGAGCAGCAGATCCAGGGAATTTTCGTCGTCAATGAAATGCCGGCGCGGCGATCGGGCCGCCTCTTCCCGGGCCACGGCGCAGGCTGCGGCATAGTCCCCGGGGTGCTCGACCACGGTGGCCCCGACGCGGCGCAGTTTCTCCTTTTTCCAGGCCCGGGCCTCGGCCGACATGTGGACCGTGACGCCAAACCCCAGGCCCCGGCCGAAAACGCCGATCGACAGGCCCAGATTGCCTGTGGAGCCGACCGACAGGGTGTGGCCGGCAAAAAAATCCCGGGCCGCCGGCTCTCCCAGGCGGCGATACTCGTCGCGCGGGCCACTGAGCAACCCGTCGGCCAGGGCAAGGGCCTCGGCCACGGCCAAAACGGCATGCAGGCCGCCCCGGGCCTTGACCGATCCGACCACAGGCAGGGCATGGTCGGCCTTGAGAAAAACCCGGTCCCCGGCCGGCAGCCCGGCGGCGTGCAGTCGACGCTCCAAGACAGGCACAGGGACCAGGGCGGATTCCACGCTGCCGCCGGCCGGGGCCAGTTCGGGAAACAGTTCGGCCAAAAGCGGCGCAAACCGCTCCAGGCGATCCCCGGCAACCTCAATGTCGGCGCGCGTGACCGCCAGGGAACCAGCCACCGTCACAAGAGGAGCGCGGCCGGGATTGGTGAAAAAGACCGATTGTCCGGCGCGAAGAGCGGCTTCGAGGGCGTTGTCCATACCGACGCCATAGCCCAAAGTTGCTTGGCCGCCAATGCCATAAGGCGCCTATTCCCGGGCCACGGTAGGTCCGGTCATCCGCGCGGGAACCACCACCCGGTCAAACTCCTCGACCGTGACATAGCCGAGATCCAACGCGGCTTCCTTGAGCGTCAGATCATGCGTTTGGGCATGGTGGGCGATCTCGGCCGCCTTGTCGTAGCCGATGACCGGGGCCAGGGCCGTGACCAGCATGAGGGAGCGGCCGACCAGATCGGCGATGCGCCGACGGTTCGGTTCCAGGCCGGCTATGGCAAAGCGGCGGAAATTGTTCATGGCGTCGGCCAGAAGCCGGATCGACTGCATGACGTTGTGGATCATAAGCGGCTTGTAGACGTTCATTTCCAGCATGCCGCCCGCGCCGCCAAGGGACACGGCCAGATCGTTGGCCATGACCTGGGCCGAGACCATGGTCAGCGCCTCGCACTGGGTGGGGTTGACCTTGCCGGGCATGATCGACGACCCGGGCTCGTTGGCCGGCAGCGACAACTCGCCAAGCCCGGCCCGGGGGCCGCAGGAGAGCAGCCGGATGTCGTTGGCGATTTTATACAGGGCCACGGCCAGGGTCTTAAGCGCCCCGGACAGGTGGACCAGGGCGTCGTGGCTGCCCTGGACCGTGAACTTGTTGCGCGCCGGCACAAAGGGCAGACCGGTCAGGCTGGCGATGGCGGCGATGGCCGCCTCGTCAAATCCGGGTTCGGCATTGACGCCGGTGCCGACGGCCGTGCCGCCCAGGGGCAGGGCATAGACCTCGGCCAGGGCCGCCTTGATGCGCCGCACGGCGTCGCTTATTTGCCCGACATAGCCGGAAAATTCCTGGCCAAGGGTCAGCGGCACGGCGTCTTGCAGATGGGTGCGGCCGATCTTGACGATGTCTTTCCAGACCTCGGCCTTGGCCGCCAGCCCATCGCGCAGGTTGATGGCCGACGGGAGCAGATGCTCAACAACGCCCATGGCCGCGGCCATGTACATGGCCGAGGGGAAATTGTCGTTGGTGGACTGGGCCATGTTGACGTGGTCGTTGGGATGCACCGGCTGTTTGGAGCCAAGGGGGGTGCCGGCCAGCTGGCAGCAGCGGTTGGCAATGACCTCGTTGACGTTCATGTTGAACTGGGTGCCGCTGCCCGACATCCAGACCCGAAGCGGAAACATGGCGTCGTGGGTGTGGGCCAGCACCTCGTCGCAGGCCGTGACGATAAACCCGGCCAGCGCAGCCGGCAGCCGGCCCTGATCGCGGTTGACCTGGGCGGCGGCTTTTTTCAGAACGCCATAAGCCCGGATCATCTCCCGGGGCATCCGTTCCTCGCCGATGGTGAAATACTCGATGGCCCGCTGGGTCTGCGCCCCCCAGAGTTTGTCGGCGGGAACGGCGATGTCGCCCAGGCTGTCGGATTCGATGCGCTGGTCCATGGCTGCGGTCCTCCTTGGCGGCGGGATGCTCCGGGAAAAGGGTTTCGCAAACGCACAACTTCCCCACTATGGAACATACATGCCTGCCACGAGGCGGGCAAGGCCGATCCAAAACAACCGGCGAAAGGCCCTCCCCTCCCCCTTTACCGCCGGCCCGGCGTGCATTATGGCTCTTGCGCCATGAAATTTCACGTCACCACCATGGGCTGCCAGATGAACGTCGGCGACGGCGACTGGCTCACCCGCGCCCTCACTGCGGAAGGCTTCACCCCGGCCCCTGATGAAGAGGCCGAACTCTTTATTCTTTTTACCTGCTCGGTGCGCGACAAACCCGAGCAAAAGGTCGTCAGTGAGATCGGCCGCATCGCCGACCGGCATCGGGACAACCCCAATGCGTTTATTGCCGTCGGCGGCTGCACCGCCCAGCAGCTCGGCACGGCCCTGTGGCAACGCTTTCCCATGGTGCGTCTGGTCTTTGGCACCGACGGCATCGCCGCCGCGCCGCGCGCCATGGCCCGGCTGGCCGCCGAACCCGGCCTGCGCCTGTCGCTGCTCGACTTCACCGAATCCTACCCCGAGCGCGACCAGTCCTGGCCGCAAGACAACCTCCCTCCCCGAGCCTTTGTCTCCATCATGCAGGGCTGCGACAACTACTGCTCCTACTGCATCGTGCCCTTTGTGCGCGGCCGGCAAAAATCCCGCAGCCGGCCCTCGATCATCGAGGAATGCACCAGCCTGGCCCAGCGCGGCGTGCGCGAGGTGACGCTCCTTGGTCAAAACGTCAACAGCTACGGCCTGGATGCATCCGGCGACGGGACAGGCTTTGCCGCGCTGCTTGACGCCGTGGCCGCCGTACCCGGCATCGAACGCATCCGCTTCACCACCTCGCACCCCAAAGACCTGGACGATGCGGTCATCGCCCGGTTCGCCTCCCTGCCCGAACTGTGCCCGGCGCTCCATCTGCCTGTGCAGTCCGGCTCCGACGACATCCTGGGCCGCATGGGCCGGCGCTACGATACGGCCGCCTATCTGACCCTGATCGAAAAGCTGCGCCGCGCCCGGCCTGACATCGCGCTGACCACGGATTTCATTGTTGGCTTTCCCGGCGAAACCGAGGCCGATTTTGCCGCCACCCTCGATCTGGTGCGCAAGGTAGGATTTGAAAGCGGTTTCTCCTTCATGTACTCTGACAGGCCGGGAACAGCCTCCGAGCGGCTGGAGCCAAAAATCAGCCAGGAGGTGAAGTCCGCCCGGCTGGCCGAACTCCAGGCTCTCCTCGACGAACGTCTGGCCGCCTCCCTGGCCGCCCGGGTCGGACAGACCGATACCGTGCTGATCGAGGGCGTCAGCCGGCGCGACGGTCCGTCAGGGCCTTCCTGGCGGGGCCGCGATCCTGGCGGACGCATCGTCAACCTGACCCTGCCCGGGTCACAGGACGCCACTGGCCGGCTGGTGCGGGTGCGCATCGTCCAAGCCAAAAAGCACTCCCTCATCGGGGAGGCGGAGGCCGACCATGATTGAAATGAAAGTCTTCGGGCTGGCCCTGGATGAAGATTCCCAGGTGCCGGTGCTGATCCTCAAGGATTTGGAGGAGAAAAACGCGCTGCCGATCTGGATCGGGGCCATGGAGGCCATGGCCATCTCCCTGTCCTTAAACGACGTGGAGCTGCCGCGTCCCATGACCCACGACCTGCTGCTGACCATGATCCACAAACTCGACGCCCATGTGGTGGCCGTCCATGTCACGGAACTGACCGAGGGGACCTACTACGCCGACATCGAAGTCGAAGTCGAAGGCGGCATCCGGCGCATCGACAGCCGCCCCTCCGACGCCATCGCCCTGGCCCTTCGAGCCAAGGTCCCGATCCTGGTGGCCGAAACGGTCATGGAGCAGGTGGCCAAGGAATCCAAGGAGGCCTCGGTCGTGGCCTTTTCCAGCGACGACTCGGACAAGTGGACGGAGTTGCTCGAAAAATTCGATCCAAACGACACCAAATACAAGATGTGAACATGATTGACCTGCACACCCACACCACCTTTTCCGACGGGGTCCTCATTCCGGCCGAACTGGCCAGACGGGCGGCCAAGGCCGGTTACCGGGCCATGGCCATGACCGACCATGCCGACCACTCCAACCTCGATCTCATCGTCTCCAACATCAGCCGGTTTGCGGCCGAGACCGGGGCGTTTCTCGGGGTAACGGTGCTGTGCGGCGTGGAGATCACCCATGTGCCGCCGCCGCTTATTCCCCAGCTCATAGACCGGGCCAGGGCGGCCGGGGCGCAGCTTGTCGTGGTCCACGGCGAAACCATTGTGGAGCCGGTGGAAACCGGCACCAATCTGGCGGCCATCGAGGCCGGCTGCGACATCCTGGCCCATCCGGGACTGATTACGCCGGAAGAGGCCGAACTGGCCGCCGAACACGGCGTGGCCCTGGAAATCACCACCCGCAAAGGACACAGCCTGACCAACGGCCACGTGGCCGTTCTGGCCCGGCGTTTCGGGGCCAGACTGGTCATCAACAACGACGCCCACGAACCGGGCGATCTGGTCAACCAGGAACGTCGCAAAAAGGTGGCCCTGGGCGCGGGACTGACGCTCGAAGAATATCTGCAAGCCGAGTCCAACTCCCGCGACATCGTTTCCCGCATCCTTGGCCGGGGGCGCGCCGACTAGCATTGCCGCCGCGCCATGCGTTTCATGGACGCCACACAGGCACAGGCTCACTCCCCGCCAACGATCCCGCCTCAATTTTCCGCAACCTCCTGCGACGCGTTTCATTTTTCAAGGACATGGCCCGGACCAACACTCCGGGCCATGTCCTTTTCATCACAATACCCACCACGCTCTTTGCAAAATGCGCGTATCCCACTTGAGCGCTTTCCTCTTCCAGCCAACCTCGAATGGAGAAAGCATCGAACGATCTCCCCATACTCTTTTTGATGAAACAGCTAAAAGGGGGCATCCTCGTCTCCGCAGGCTCTTGACCAAGACGTGGAACCTTACTAAAGAATATGTTAATCAAATAGAGTCTTCCCTGGCTATATGTTAGCAGCTTGAATTTCATTCCTTTATTTTAAAATATCATGGATGCACGGGAGAAACCTCACTATTTTGAACTGAATAAGCACAACGCCAGCGAGAGGAGACGCATCATGGCCAAACACCTGCATGTCCCGTGTTCCCGCGTCCTGGCCGTATCGTCCGTCTTCACACTCTGCCTGCTTGCAGGCTCTGACGAGAACAACGACAGAGGGAGGAGACGCATTATGCTCAAATACCCGCATGTCCCGTGTTCCCGCATCCTTGTCATATGGTCCGTCCTGACGCTCTGCCTGCTCGCAGGCTTGGTGCAACCTGCCAAGGCAGCGACCTGGAGCCTTCTCACACCGTCGCCAACCGGCAACACCCTCTACGATGCTTACAGCCCCGACGACGGCGCCACCATGTACATTGTGGGCGACGGCGGCCTGATCCTCAAAAAAATCGGCGCAACCTACAGCCAGATGGAGTCGGGCACCCTCGCCCCGCTCAAGGGCATCCACGGCCGGGGGCCAAACGACATCTGGGCCGTGGGCGGCAGCCAGGCCACCGGCGCCAACACCGACCCCATACGATCCGTGTTGCTCCACTTTGACGGAACAGGCTGGTCGGCCACCACACCGCCCACCTATTCCTCGTATCCCGATCTCTACCCTGTCAATGACGTCTGGGTCTCCTCCACCGGCCAAGCCTATGCCGTCACCAGCGTCTCCGGCGCACCGGTCAAATGGAATGCCGGGCTGGCCAAATGGGAATTCGAAAACGTCACGATACCGGCCGGCAAACACAGCGACTATACACTGAGCGCCATTTACGGTTTTGCCGACGACGACGTCTACGCCGTTGGTTCCTATGGCACTATCCTGCACAGGGACAACAACGGATGGACTATCGTTGCCCAGTATGAATCTTCGGGGTGGATGACTACCAACCTGCTGCAAACTGTCTGGGGACCGTCTGCCGCTGCCGTTTTCGCCGGCGGCAACTACGGCCAACTCTACCGGTTGCAGCCCTCGGTTTCTTCCGACTGGGCGCAGGTCAACCAGGGTGACGGTTCCTGGATGACCCCGGTCAATATGCTGGCCATGCATGGCACGGGTCCCAACGACATCTGGTTCGTCGGAGCCGGCGGGGCCATTCAGCACTGGACCGGAAGCATCGACAATCTGACCAAATTCACCGACGAAGCGGGCAAGACCCGCAACACCCTCTGGCCGAACGGCGATGGGCAGTACTTCTTCGGCGGCTCTCTCGGGTTGATGGAGCGTTTCGATCCTACCGGCGGGACCCGCCAAACCCTCAATACCCCCCCAGCCGTCAATACCCCCTGGAAGACCGCCGTCTTTTCCGGCTATCTCTGGCTCGCCCCGCAGTATACCGACGCGGCCACCGGCATTTACGCCTGGGATGGCGGCCGGATGACGAAGCACCCCATTGCCGGCTTGCCGGATAATTCCAGCATCAAGACATTCAAGGCCTTTTCTCCCACGGACATGTGGTTTTCCTCCATTGATTACGGGACGTTCAACGCCACCATCAAACGAGGCAACGGCACAGCCTGGACCGATTGGACCATCCCGGGCACGGGCGGCTACAGCGCCATCCTTGATGTGGCCAAGACGGCCTCCAGAGGCTACGTTGTCCTCGTAAACAGCAATGCGGCAGGCCAGCCCTGTGTTGTCGGCAGCGAATTCCCGACCTGCCTGCAAGGCGGATCAGAAGTTTACCAGTACGCCGCCCTGGCGGCCTCGCCCAACGGCGACGTCCACGCCGTGGGCAAGGGCGGACAGGTGGCCCTGTGGCGAAATGGGGCCTGGAGCGTCTCCATCGTTGGTCCAAACGGCGATGATCTGACCGCCGTGGCCGCCGCCAACGGCATGGTCGTGGCTGTCGGCGTCAATGGCAGCGCCTTTTATTCCACCGACGGCACGACCTGGCAGCCGGTGGCCGGCATTCCCCGCCAAGTGGCTTCCGACCCCAGCGTTCCGCTCGAATTCTTCACGGCTGTCACCTACGCCGGGGACGGCGTTTTCTGGGCCGCGCTCAACACCTCCAGCAGCTATACCGACGGCGGCAAGGGATTTCTCTACCGCATCCAAAACGGTACAGGCGCCCTGGTCCAGGGCGGTTTCTCCAGCCCTCTAAGCGGTCTTGGCGCTTCGCAAAGCCAGTCGGCCGCCTTTGCCGTGGGCGACAACGGCGTCATCTGGACCACGAATCCCAATTTCAAGGAAAGCGCCGCGACCACAACAAATCCCAGTATGTACCTGCTCCTGGACAATTAGCCTCCGGTCGGTCGCCGTGGCGGGTGCGTCCCAGCCACGGCGACCGACCCCGTAATTCCCCCGCCTTGCCTCCGCCTGCCGGCCGTCTTATAAGCAGCCTATTGCTGGAACTTGTTCAAAGGAGCACCCATGACCAGAATCTTCGGCGCCCTTGCCATATTGCTGACGCTTTTTGGCCTTACCGGCTGCGGCTACAACCAGATGCAAACCAACGAGGAAGCGGTCAAAGCCGCCTGGGGCAATGTGGACGCCGCCCTGCAACGCCGCCTGGACCTCATTCCCAACCTCGTGGAAACAGTCAAAGGCTACGCCAGCCACGAAAAAGACACCTTCACCGCCGTCACCGACGCCCGTTCCAAGGCCGGACAGATCAAGCTCACCCCGGAAACCCTGGCCGATCCGCAAGCCATGGCCGCCTTCCAGCAGGCGCAAGGCCAGATGCAGTCCGCCCTGTCGCGCCTTTTAGCCGTGGCCGAGAACTATCCGCAACTCAAGGCCGACCAGAACTTCCGCGATCTCCAGCACCAGCTCGAAGGCACGGAAAACCGGATCAACGTGGCCCGGCAACGCTACAACCAGACCGTTGAAATCTATAACAGCTCCATCCGCACCTTTCCCAATTTCATCACCAATTCGCTCATGCTCCATTTAAAGCCCAAGGAATACTACAAGGCCGATGATGCGGCCCAGACGGCCCCCAAGGTCAAGTTCTAGCCTGATGCGCGAACGCTGGGAGGCGGCCCGGCCGCAGCCCGGCCCAAGGAGCGATGATGCGACGACCCTCGATCAAAGCCGCCGCCGCGGCGCAAATCCTCCCCTCTGGCCAGGGTCCGATCGGAGCGAAGCGGCTAGGGAGATGGCCCGGGCTGGCCGGCCTTGGCGCCCTGTTCGCCGTCCTGGCTCTGCTCGCCGCCACGGCCCTGGCCCTTGGCGTGCCCCGCCTGCAGGGACGGGTCAACGACACGGCCCGTCTCCTCTCGCCGGATGCGGCTGCCCGCCTGGACAGCCAACTCGCCGCCTTCGAGCGCACCGACTCCACCCAGGTGGTGGTGCTGACCATCCCGTCCCTGGAGGGCGAGCCGCTTGAGGACTACAGCGTCAAGGTCGCCCAGGCCTGGGGCATCGGCCAGAAGGGCAAGGACAACGGGGTGCTCCTTTTGGTCAGTAAAAACGACCGCAAAGTGCGCATCGAGGTGGGCTACGGCCTGGAGGGCCGCCTCACCGACGCCCTGACCGGACGCATCATCGACAACGCCATCGTGCCGGCGTTTAAGGCCGGCAATTTCGACGCCGGCATCGAAGCCGGCGTCAAGGGCATCATCGAAGGTTCCCGCGGCGAATACACGGCTCCCCCGGAAACCGAAAAATCCTCCGGCCATGACGACAACGCCTTTTTCGGGCTGTTTATCCTGGCCATGATTCTGACCGCCCTGCTTTCCGGGATGCCGGCCCTGGCCCGGGCCGGCATCTTCGGCGTGGCCCTGCCGGTCCTCGGGGCTTTTTTTGCCCTGCCCCTGGCCATGCTGGCCCTCCTGCTCGTGGGCGGCGTCGTGCTTGGCCTTGTCGGGCCGTTTCTCTTTCGGGGCGGACGCGGCGGCGGCGGCGGTTTTTTCATCGGCGGCGGTGGCACGTCCGGGGGCGGCGGCGGATTTTCCGGCGGCGGCGGCTCGTTTGGCGGCGGCGGCTCGTCGGGAAGCTGGTAGGAGATGACCATGCGAAAGCTTGTGGATACGTTTTTATCCCCGGCCGACCGGGATGCGATTGTGGCGGCGGTTGGCGCGGCCGAGAAGCGGACCTCGGCCGAGTTCGTGCCCATGGTGGTCGGGGCCAGCGACGACTATCCCAAGGCCGATCTGGCCTGTGCCGTAGTTGTCGGGTTGACCGCCGGCCTGCTCCTGTGTCTGGCCTTCGGCACGCGCAACATGTGGTTTTTTCTCCTGTTCTTTGGCCTGTTCGCCCTGGTCGGTTTTGAGGCGGCCAAGCGCCTTCCGGCCGTAAAGCGTCTGTTCGTCGCCCGGGACCGGGCCTGGCGCGAAACCCGGCAGGCGGCCCAGGCCGCCTTTATCAACCATGGCCTGACCGAGACCAAGGCCCGAAACGCGGTCCTCATCTATGTCTCGGTCTTTGAGCGGCTGGTGGTCCTGCAGCCCGACACCGGCCTGGTCGGCAAACTTGATGCCAAGGTCCTGGATGCGGCCACCGCCGCCCTGACCCAAGGCATTGCCCAGGGCCGCCAGACCAAGGCCCTGACCGCCTGTATCGACACCCTGGCCGAACGTCTCGCCCCGCACTTCCCGCCGGCTGCTAACGACACGAACGAACTGAAGAACCTGATTCTCCTGTGACGCGCCAGCGTCGCAATTGACGCCAAATTTGCTGCGTCCAGGCGTTGCATTCGCTGTGGGCTGTGGCATAGTTGGCTCCAAACTCGGCAACCCGGTGGGACCACCGACCGGGTTTTCCAAGGAGGAGTCATGGATCAGTATCACGAGCCTGTCGCCGAACTTTCGCCCCTGGATCGGGATTTCGTCCGGGCGCTCTCGAGCCTCAAAGAAGAAATCGAAGCCATCAACTGGTACCACCAGCGGGTGGCGGCGGCTTCCGATCCCCAGATCAAGGCCATCATGGCCCATAACCGCGACGAGGAAATGGAACACGCCATCATGGGCCTGGAATGGTTGCGCCGCACCATGCCGGGCTGGGACGCGGTCATGCGCACCTATCTCTTCACCACCGGCGACATCACCGCCCTGGAGGACGCCGCAACAAGCGAAGGCGTAACCGGCGAAGCGCCCCAGAACGCCCGCTCCGCCGGCTCCGGTTCGCTTGGCATCGGCAGCCTCAAGGGAACCCGCTAACCACGTTTGGGAGACGCATCGTCCTGGACGGCCGGACTGTGTGCCAGGTTGGAACCCGCTCCAGATACGGCAGACGCAGTGTCCCGGACCGCCGGACTATGCGCCAAGTGGAACCTGCTAACCACGCATGGGAGACGCCATGGATATTTTAAAACGCGATCTCGCCCCGATAACCGCCGCCGCCTGGCAGGCCGTAGACAGCCGCGCCCGCCAGACGCTCACCACCATGCTGTCCGGCCGCCGGGTGGTGGACGTCGCCGGCCCGCTTGGCTGGGAATTCGCTGCCGTGCCGCTGGGGCGCATCGAATACGCCAAGGCCCAGTCGGTCTCCGGCATCACCTACGGCCTGCATCAGGTCAAGCCGCTCGTCGAGGTCAAAGTCCCCTTCACCCTGGACATCGCGGAAATCGACAATGCGGCCCGGGGCGGCAAGGACATCGATCTGGCCGCCCTGGACCAAGCCGCCGAAAAGCTGGCCCGGTTCGAAGAGGAGGCCCTTTACCATGGGTTTGCCCCGGCCGGCATCAAGGGCTTGTCGGAAGTCTCCAGCCAAACCCGGATGCTGGTTTCGGGCGATCCCGAGGACATTGCCGACAAGGTGTCCAAGGCGCTCACCGCCCTGCGCAAGACTTCGGTCGAGGGTCCCTACGCCCTGGTGGTGGGACCGGAAATGTGGGTGGCCCTTTCCGGCCACGTCCGGGGCTACCCCTTGTCCCAGTATCTGGAAACCATGCTTGGCGGTCAGGTCATTGTCAGTCCCTTTATCGAGGAGGCCTACGTCCTCTCCACCCGGGGCGGCGACCTGGAAATGACCCTTGGCGGCGATATTGCCATCGGCTACGCCTCCCACGACACCGAGAAAGTGGCGCTGTTTTTCCTGGAGTCCTTCACCTTCCAGGTGCTTGATCCGACCGTGGTGGTGCGCCTGGATTTTACGGCCGAGAAATAACACCTGCCCCCGGCTCAGGGCGATGCAGACATGCCGGCCGGTTCCAATCACCCCAGTCGCCCTGGTCAGCCGTCGGCCGAGCATGTCTGAAAGGTACACAGGCCTCCCTGGCCGGGCAGACGGGCGCGTCCTGTCCGGCCAGGGTCGAAGCCGTCTCCAAACAACAGGGCAGAAACCTCTGCTACGCGCGCGCCCATGCGCCGGCCTTCCTGTCTCATTCTCGGACTCCGCCATCCCGGATTGACGCACCCGGCATGGCACTGTCAGCCAAACGGCCGGCCCGACGCGCTGCCCAGTCGGGCACAGGAGCAGGCCCCTCCCTCACCAAATTTTCATCACAATTATCTGAAATACAAAAACAAAACAACTTGAGTCCCAAATTGTCCCAAACAATCACGAAACTTAATTCCGTGATCCTTACAAAGCTAATTATCCACTATTATTAATGTTAAAAGAAACACTACTCACACGAAAAAAATAATTTGCGTGTGAGTAAGATCCGCCTTATTGTCTCCTCAAGCAACAAGGGTTCGCCACATAGCCGTCCCCAAACAAACTTCAATCGCCCAAGGAGGCCGCACCATGAAAGTCAGCGCCCGCAATCTGATCCCCGGCACCGTCAAGAAAGTCACCATCGGCATGGTCAACGCCGAAGTCGTCATCGAAGCCGCCCCCGGCGTCGAGATCGTTTCGGTCATCACCAAGGAATCCGCCGAGGCCATGGGCATCAAAGCCGGGGCCAAGGTCAAGGCCATGGTCAAGGCGTCCAGTGTCATGATCGTCTCCGAGTAATTAAAACTCTTACCCCAAAAGGATAACTCCCATGAAAGTCAGCGCCCGCAATCTGATCCCCGGCACCGTCAAGAAGGTCACCATCGGTCTGGTCAACGCCGAAGTCGTTGTCGAAGCCGCCCCCGGCGTCGAGATCGTTTCGGTCATCACCAAGGAATCCGCCGAAGCCATGGGGCTCAAGGCCGGGGCCAAGGTCAAGGCCATGGTCAAGGCCTCCAGCGTCATGATCGTCTCCGACTAGGCATTCCCCTGCCAATGCCGAAAGCCCGGCCGCAACGCCTGTTGCGACCGGGCTTTCGTGTGTCCGCCGGGCTGGGGAAAAAGACGGGTCAGATGCCCGCGCCGTCGCGGATAAGCACGCCGCCAGGACCTTGCTGGGCAATGCGCGCCCCGGCCGGAACGTCGTCCACCACCCAGACATTGCCGCCGATGACCGCACCCTTGCCAATGGTGATGCGCCCCAGGGCCGTGGCCCCGGCGTAGATCACCACATCGTCCTCGACGACCGGATGGCGGGCAATGCCCTTGACCAGCACCCCGGCCTCATCCTTGGGAAAACTCTTGGCCCCAAGGGTGACGCCCTGATAGAGCCGCACGTTGTCGCCGATGATGCAGGTCTCGCCGATGACCGTGCCGGTGCCGTGGTCAATAAAAAACCGCCGGCCGATGGTGGCCCCGGGGTGGATGTCGATGCCGGTGCGGGAATGGGCCATCTCGGAGATGATGCGCGGAATGAGATCCACGCCAAGCTTGTGCAACTCATGAGCCACCCGGTGGTGGGTGAGCGCGGTCAGGCTCGGGTAACAGAAAATCGTCTCGCCGGGGGAACGCGAGGCCGGGTCGCCCTCATAGGCGGCCTGGGCGTCCTCGGCCAGGGCCTCGCGGATGTCGGGCAGGCGCATGAGGAAATCCCCCACCAGCCGCTCGGCCCGCTCCTGGCATTCCTGGCAATTGCCGGCCTCGTTTATTTCGCAAAAAAAACAGTGTCCGCGCCGGACCTGATCGGTCAGGAGCTTGTAGACCGCGTCCAGGCTGGCCCCGATATGAAAGCGCATATTTTCCGGCGCGACGTCGGAATGGCCGAAATAGCCGGGAAAGATCGCGCCGCGCAGCCGTTCCATGACCTCTTCCAGGACCGCCACCGACGGCATGGGCTCGTCATGCAGCGGCCGATGGTAGACCTTCTGGTAGGAGGCCTCCTCGCACAGCATTTCCGTGACCCACTCCACCGGCGTACGCCGTTTGGGGCGGGGCAGCCGGATCGAATCGGCAGGCATCAGACCCCCTCGGTAAAAAGCGGCGTGGAGAGATAGCGCTCCCCCGTGTCGCAAACGATAAAAACGACCACCTTGCCGGCATTCTCCGGGCGCTTGGCAATCTCCAGGGCGGCATAGGCATTGGCCCCGGACGAGATGCCGCACAAGATGCCCTCCTCGCGCAACAGCCGCCGGGCCATGGCCATGGCCGCCTCGTTTTCCACGGTGAAGACTTCATCCACGAGGCTTCGGTCCAAGACCTCGGGAATAAAACCCGCGCCAATGCCCTGGATGGCGTGGGGCCCCGGCTTGCCACCGGACAGCACCGGCGAGGCGGCCGGTTCCACGGCCACGGCCCGAACTGCCGGCTTCTTGGCCTTGAGCGCCCGGGCAACGCCGGTAATGGTGCCGCCGGTGCCAACGCCGGCCACAAAGATATCCACTGCGCCGTCGGTGTCTTCCCAGATTTCCGGGCCGGTGGTCTGGGCATGGGTATCCGGGTTGGCCGGATTGGCAAACTGCATGGGCATAAAGGCCCCGGGAATCTCGGCCACGAGTTCGCGCGCTCGTTCGACCGCGCCCGTCATGCCCTTGGCCGCCGGAGTCAGCACCAATTCGGCCCCAAATCCCTTAAGCAGGGTGCGCCGCTCCACGCTCATGGACTCGGGCATGGTTAAAAGCAGCCGGTAGCCGCGCACCGCGCACATAAAGGCCAGCCCGATGCCGGTATTGCCCGACGTCGGCTCCACCACCACCGTGCCTGGCCCGACGCGCCCCTCGCGCTCGGCCGCCCGGATCATGGCCACGCCGATCCGGTCCTTGACCGACGAACACGGATTAAACGATTCCAGCTTGGCCGCCACCCGGGCCGAACAGCCCTCGGCCAGCCGTGTGAGCCACACCATGGGCGTCGCGCCCACCAGTTCGGTCATGTCATTGTATACGTGCATGATGACTCCTGTTGCCCGGACGCAGCCCTGGAGCGTTGCCAGGACTGCGTCCCGACATTAGCAGGTGCAGGCAGGTTTGGCAGCGTCTTCTTCGCGAAACGGCGACATGCGCCGCAGGGTTTCGATGATGCCCGGCAATTTCTCCAGCACCAGATCCACGTCGGCCTCGGTGGTGTAACGCGAGAGGCTGAATCGAATGGAACCGTGGGCGTAGGTGAACGGCACGCCCATGGCCCGCAGCACGTGGGAGGGTTCGAGGCTGCCCGAGGTGCAGGCCGAGCCGGAGCTGGCGCAGATGCCGTACTGGTCGAGCATGAGCAGGATGGCTTCGCCTTCAACGAACTTAAAGGCAATGCTTGTGGTGTTGGGCAGCCGATGCTCGGTGTCGCCGTTTATCTGGGCATGGGGCACGGCGGCCAGGATGCCGGCTTCGAGGCGGTCGCGCAGGGCTTTCACCCGGGTGTTTTCCTCGGCCATATGCTCCTTGGCCAGGGTCATGGCCTTGGCCAGGGCAATGATGCCGGCGGTATTCTCGGTCCCGGCCCGACGGCCGCGTTCCTGGTGGCCGCCGATGAGAAACGGGCGAAACGGCGTGCCCTTGCGCACGAAAAGGACGCCCACGCCCTTGGGGGCATGGAGCTTGTGGCCGGAGAGGACCAGCATGTCCACGGGCAGTTTGGACAGGTCGATGGCGACCTTGCCCACGGCCTGGACCGCGTCGGTATGGAGCAACACGCCGCGCGCCTTGCACAGGGCCGCAATCTCGGGCAGCGGAAAAATCACGCCGGTTTCATTGTTGGCGTACATGATGGAGACGATAGCCGTATCCTTGCGGATGGCTTGGCCCAGTTCATCAAGGTTCAGCCGGCCTTTTTCGTCCACGCCGAGATACGTCACCTCATAGCCTTTTTCTTCCAGATGCTTGGCCAGACTGAGGACCGCCGGATGCTCCACCCGGGTGGTGACGATATGGCGCTTGTCCGGCTGGGCGGCCAGGGCGCTTAAGATGGCGGTGTTGTCGCCCTCGGAGCCGCAGGAGGTAAAAATCAGCTCCTCGGGCTGGCAGCCAAGCACCCCGGCAATGGCGCTTCGCGCCTCTTTGAGCTTCGTCCCGACCTGGCCGCCAAAGGAATGCATGCTCGACGGATTGCCGTAATATTCGGACAAAAACGGCAACATCTCGGCCACAACTTCCGGAGCCACCATGGTCGTGGCGTTGTTGTCGAAATAAACCGGCTTCATTTTCCCGCCCCCTTGACCGTGATGGCCGGATCGACCAGTTCCTGCAACCGCTTCTGGACGAATTCCGTCAGCGTCACGTTGCTGCTCGGACAGCCCTTGCAGGCGCCGCGCAGGGAAACGAAGACCGTGGTGCCGTCAATGTCCACCAGTTCGATGTCGCCGCCGTCCTTTTTCAGGTTCGGACGGATTTCCTCTTCCATTACCTTGGTCACGAGCTTGACCCGCTCCAGATTGGTCATGGGCCGCTTCACCTGCAATTCGACCAACGGCTTGGCCGCTGCCTGTCCCAGTTCCTCGGCCAGGATGCCGGCCAGCTTTTCCAGGCAATCGCCGCAGCCGCCGCCGGCCTTGGTGAAGTCCGTGACCTCTTCGACGGTGGTCAGCTTGTTTTCCCGGATGGCCCGGCGAATCTGGCCGTCGTAGACGCCGAAGCACTTGCACACCAGCTCGCCCTCAGGCTCATGGGCCGGGGCCTTCTCGCCCAGATAATCGGCCAAGGCCGCTTCCAAGGCTTCCTGGCCCATGACCGAACAGTGCATCTTTTCCTTGGGCAGCCCGCCCAGATCGTCGGCGATGTCCTTGTTGGTCAACGCCCGGGCTTCCTCAATGGTCTTGCCCTTGAGCAGTTCGGTCAAAACCGAACTGGAGGCAATGGCCGAGGCGCAGCCGAAGGTCTGAAACCGGGCGTCCTCGATGACCCCGGCGTCGTTGATCTTGAGAAAAAGCTTGAGCGCGTCGCCGCAGGCCAGCGAGCCGACCTCGCCCACGGCATTGGCGTCCTCAAGACTGCCGACATTTCTCGGATTGAGAAAATGATCCCTGACTTTATCTGTATATTCCCACATAGTGACCTCCGTTTCATCGGCTGTGGGCCGATTGGCGCAACGCCAGTGTATGCCGCAAAGGGCAACTTGCGAAAAGGGGCGGGGCCCGTTTTTTTCAAAGAGCGGCAGGAAATTCATACCATAACGATGAGGTTCGGATAGTCAACCGCGCTCTTTACGCTTTTTCGCCCCGGGCGTATGGATTAACCGGAAATCATCCGGCCCGGCCCGATGCGTGATGCCTGAAGTCTCTGTTGCGGAGGAAGCCTTATGTTCGAAAAACTGGCCCTCGTCGCCCTGGCCGGAGCGGCCGGCACCCTGGCCCGCTACTGGCTCTCCGGGGTGGTCTACGAAGTGGCCGGCCGGGATTTTCCCTGGGGCACGGCGGTCGTCAATATCCTCGGCTGCTTTCTGTTTGGCCTGGTATGGGAGCTTGGCGGCGAACGAATGCTCTTGCGCACCGAATCCCGCCTTGTCCTGCTTACAGGCTTCATGGGCGCGTTTACAACCTTTTCCACCTTCATTTTTGAAAGCAGCGCCTTTCTGGAAGACGGCCGCATCCTGCCGGCCCTGGCCAATGTGGGTTTTCAGACCGTGTTGGGATTTGCCGCAATGTTCGGCGGTCTGCTGCTTGGCCGGCTGTTATAGGCTCGAGGCCGTAAGACCGGATCGTTGCCCCAGGCCCCGCCGCCCCCCGGTCCCTCGGGCGAGTCTGAAGCAATGCTCTGTTTTATTGGGATACTGATGGAGGTATAACACAATGTCGGAATACGTCGAAATCGAACTGGTGCGGATCTATTGCGGCGAATCCGACCGCGTGGACGGCCGGCCGGTCTATGAACTGCTGGTGGAGGAAGCCCGGCGGCACGGTGCGGCCGGGGCCACGGTGCTGCGCGGTGTACTCGGATTCGGGGCCGGCAGTCTGGTGCATACCGCCAAGATTTTGCGCCTGTCCGAAGACCTGCCCATGGTCGTTGAAATCGCCGACCGCCCGGATCGCATCGAGGCCCTGCTGCCGCGCCTCGAGGCCCTGGCCAAGGGCGGACTGATTGCCCGGCTGCCGATGACCGCCCGGTTCCATTGTCCGGTGCGGGTGCGCGACGTTATGGCCTCTGATGTGGCCACCGTCGGCCCGGACGCGCTCCTGGCCGATGTGGTCGACCTGCTCTTGGCCCGAAACGTCAAGGCCGTGCCAGTGCTGGACGCCGGACGCCGGGTCCTTGGCATCGTGACCGGCGGCGATCTGCTCACCCGGGGAGGGCTTGCGGCCCGGCTCTCGGTCTACGGCCTGCTCCCCCGCGGCGCCCGGGAAGAGGCCGCCGCCCTGCTCTCCGGCCGCACGGCCCGGGACGTCATGTCTGCGCCGGCGCAGACCATCGGCGAATTGGCCAGCCTGCGCGAGGCCTCCCAGCGCATGGTCAAAAAGGGACTCAAGCGTCTGCCGGTGGTCAACGAGGCCGGGGAGCTCATCGGCATCGTCAGCCGGGCCGACATCCTGCGCGCGGCCGCCAAGGTGCCGGCCGGGACAGCCGTTGCCCTGCCGCGTTTCACGGCCGGCCTGTTGCAGCAGGCCCGCGACGTCATGTTCACCGATGTGCCGACAGCCGGCCCGGACGACGCCCTGCCCGGGGTCGTGGCCAAGCTCGTGGCCTCGCCGCTTCGCCGGGTGGTCGTCGTGGACAAATCCGGCGCGGTTGTGGGCATCGTCCACGACGGCGACCTGCTCGCCCGGTGCGGGCCGGAGCGTAAACCCGGACTTTTTCAAGCGCTTTTCGGCAAAAAGCCGGCCGACGACGCCTGCCCGACCGGCACGGTGCGCGAGGTCATGCAGCCAACAGTTCACAGTGTGCCCGAAGACGCCTCGCTCATGGACGTGCTGCAAGCCATGCTCGCCCACCACGTCAAACGACTGGTGGTCACGAGCGATGGCAACCGCCTCGTCGGCATGGTGGACCGGGAGACGCTTTTGCAGGTCATTGCCGGCCGGACGGGATAGATTTGCCTTGCCGGCCGATTCGCGGTAAGGCCCGCCTCGCCGGGCTTTACCGTCCGCAGCCAAAAACCAGCAAGGAGCCATACCATGGAACGTACCCTTTCCATCATCAAGCCCGACGCCGTTGCGCGCAATCTGTCCGGAGCCATTCTCAAAATGATCCAGGACGCCGGCCTCAAAGTCGTGGCCATGAAGATGATCCAGCTCTCCGCCGCCGAGGCCGAAGGCTTTTACGCCGTGCACAAGGAACGCCCGTTTTTCCGCAGCCTGGTCGATTTCATGATCTCCGGCCCGGTGGTCGTGTCCATCCTCGAAGGCGACGACGCCATTGCCAAGTACCGCAAGCTCATGGGCGCCACCAACCCGGCCAATGCCGAGGAAGGCACCATTCGCAAGTGCTACGCCCTGGACATCGAGAAGAACTCCGTCCACGGCTCCGACGCCCCTGAGACGGCCGCCTTCGAGACTGCCTACTACTTCAGCACGCTTGAGATGGTGGGCTAAGGCCATGGCCGCCGTCATCGGATTTCTCGGCGCGGGGAACATGGGCGCAGCCATCATAAAAGGTCTGGCCGCTGTCCCCGACGTTTCGGCCGTGGCCTACGACGTCGATGCCGCCAAGGTCGCGGCCCTGGCCGGCGAGAAGCTGGCCAAGGCTGCAGTCACCCCCGAAGATCTGGCGGCCGTGAGCGACTACCTCGTCTTGTGCGTCAAGCCCCAGTATCTGGCCGGGGCCATGGCCCAGTTGACCCCGCATCTGGGTCCGGAAACGGTCATCGTGTCCATCGTGGCCGGCGTGACCATGGCGAAACTGCGGGAACTCTCCGGCGGCAAGTGTCCGGTGGTGCGGGTCATGCCCAACACCCCGGCCCTGGTCGGCGCGGGCCAGTTCGCCCTGTGCCTGGACGATCCGGCCCTGGACGCCGGCCAGAAGGACTTCGTCGCCACGCTCTTTGCCGCCCTGGGGCGCACCTCCGTGCTGGAAGAAAAATTCTTCGACGCCTTCACCGGTCTGGCCGGTTCCGGTCCGGCCTACGTGCTCTACTTCATGGAGGCGCTCATCGAATCCGGGGTGCTCATGGGCTTTGCCCGGGACAAGTCCACGGACATCGTGCTCGGCCTGTTCGAGGGCACGGCCAAGCTGGCGGTTGAAACGGGCCTGCATCCCAGCGTGTTGCGCGAGATGGTGACCTCGCCGGCCGGCACCACCATCGAGGCGCTCATGCACCTCGATCGCAAGGCCGTGCGCGCGGCCATTATTGACGCGGCCGCAGCCTCCAAGGACCGCTCCGCAGCCCTTGGCGCATAATTCGACGCATAATCGTAACAAAGCCCCCGTCGGAAACATCCGACGGGGGCTTTTCTTTTGTATCGCTTCGCTGCAGTTACGCAGGCCGCACTACATTCGTAGCCTTGGGTCCGCGTTCACCCTGAAGGATCTCAAAGGATACTTCCTCGCCCTCGCGCAGCGTGCGAAATCCCTCGCCTTCAATGGAAGAGTAATGGACGAAGACGTCATCTTCGCCCTCGCGCATGATAAATCCATAACCCTTTTTGTCACTGAACCACTTCACGGTGCCTTCGAATGCCATACGTCTGCCCTCCTGAAAAAATCGTACTTTATCTCCTATCACCCAAAATGGAATGTCGTCAATAAAAAACCATTTTCGTGTGTATTAAATAAACAAAGCAGACCGAACGACTGAGGATTGGATGAGAACAGCATTCAATTCCGACGACTATACAAACAAGACGAGAATGCTTCGCAAAGAAACAGTTCCCACCACAACAATACATCCTGTAAACAATACCAATCTGCTCAACAATCGGTAACGCTGGGCGTCCCAAACCCCGACGGACGGCCCGAGACGGGGCTTTTCAACCAGTTGCCCGAAATATCGCGACGGACCGCCCATGCCGCCGCCGCACAGCCAGGCCGCAGCAGCCATGGGCCAGCCGGCATTGGGGCTGGCGCTGGCGGCGGCATCGCGGGCGATATCGGCCAGACGCACGCCCCGCCCAAGGCCCAGCAGGCCGGCCGCCAGCCACATGGCGGCTGCGGTGAGCCGGGCCGGCAGCCAGGCCAGCACATCGTCGGCCCTGGCTCCGAACCAGCCGAAATCCGTGTAGCGCACTGTTCGATAGCCCCACATGGAGTCGGCCGTGGACACGGCTTTATAGGCCCACAATCCGGCCGGACCGGTCAGGGCCAGCCAGAACAGCGGCGCGACAAACCCGTCATTGGCGTTCTCGGCCACGGATTCGGCCAAGGCCCGCCACAGGTCCGGCGCAGAAAGCTCCGTCACGTCCCGGCTGACCAGCCCGCCCACAACAGTGCGGGCGGCTTCAATGTCACCAGCAATCAAGAACCGTGCCGCTTTCCGGCCCTCGGCCAAGAGGCTCCCCAGAGCCAGACCGGCAACGGCGAAATAGAGGGCGCACAGCGAGCCAAGGAAAGGCAGCCGGCATGCCGCCCAGACCAGACCGGCGCTGCCGGCAGCCACGGCTATGACGCAGACGGCTCCCCAAAGGCGATTACGCCAGCCCCGCCGGTCGGCCAGGGCGTCGCAGCGGGCATAGCACCAGCCGATGGCCCGCACCGGATGAGGCCAACCGGGCGGGTCGCCCAAGAGCAGGTCAAAAATGACGGCCAAGGGGAGCAACAGCAGTGGATTCATGCGGTTTTCCAATCATTGTGGTGGTGATGCGACAGATGGAGTCCACGATCAGGCGACGGCCCGGCCCTGGACTCCAGGAAAAATGGAAACGCTGTCTTAAAAACAAGGCCTCGTCTCAAGTATCGCCAACAGGGGGCAGCACAGCCGCGCACAGGCAAATCCAACGCCCCCGGACGGGCTTCCAAAGAGCGCTGCTCTTTGGTAGCCGGAGTAACGGGGATGTCCGTCAAGCCCGTATTACAGCCGCCCTGATCCGCAACCGACCACATTGCCTGCCCGCGCCACGACCCCCTTGAACACGTCTCCCGTTGCAGGTGTCCGGGGGATCATCCCCTCCGGCCGCCGGAGCAACGGTGGTCCTGCCAAGGGTCTGCTTCGGTCGTTCCGGTCCAGAGCCCACCGGATTGCCGGCCACCGCCAACAATCCCTTGAAAAACTTCTCCCATCAAGGGGTCCGGGGGGATTATCCCCCCGGCCGCCGGAGGCACTCTTTCTCTTCGCTCTTACCCAATATCCGGCGGGCGGCGCAGTTTTTTGGCGTAGCGGTCGAGTTCGCTGAGGATGCAGCCGCAGTAGGGCTGGCGGTAGATGTCCCACTCCCGGGACAGGGCAATGCCCTCGTCCCAGTGGACGCGGTAGTCGGCGTAGGCAAAGGGCAGGCCATGGCGGTCGGCCGCCTCCTGGCCAAGGGCAGTGATGGCGGCGTGGTCCTGGTATTTGCTGTAGAGGAGCGAGGAGGTGAAGGCGCGGCAGCCCAGTTCCCGGGCCTTGGCCGCTGTCCGGTCCAGACGCTCGGCCCAGCATGGCCGGCAGCGTCCGGCCGGGTCGGCCAGGGACCGGACCATGTGGGGCACGGGATGGTAGTCGTCGATGAAAAGTTCGATCCCAAAACGCGCGGCCACCCGGGCCGCGCCGTCTCGGCGACGCAGCCACTCGGCGGCGGGCTGGATGTTGTCGTTGGCAAAAAGCCCGACAACATCCAGGCCGGCCTCGGTCAGGCGCAAAAGCGGGGCAATGGCGCACGGGCCGCAGCAGATATGGAGCAACATCCGGTCGGCCATGGCCACACGACGGCTCAGAGCGCGAGGATGTTGATCTTCTTTTTAAATTCCTCTTCCATGGCCGAAAGGCGCACCCGCTTGTTGTTGAGCATGTACAAGGCGAGTTCCTCGGACACCTTGGCCGTGACCGAGTCCTGGCCGGTGTCTTTGCGCAACTGGCGGTAGACGTCTTTGAGCACGGTGAGCGCCTGCCACTCGTGGTTGCGGCGCTGGCCGGAACCGTTGCAGCAGGGGCAGGGTTCGGAAGTGATGGACAGGGCCGAAGACCCCAGGCGCTGGCGCACGATTTCAAGCAGGCCAAAGCGGGAGATGCGGCCCACATCCGTGCGCGCCCGATCGTTTTTAAAGGCCGCCCGCAAGGTTTTTTCCACCTCGGCTACGTGCTTTCGGTCCTTCATCTCAATAAAATCGATGACCACCTGGCCGCCGATGTCGCGCAGGCGCAGTTGTCTGGCGACTTCTTCCGAGGCCTCGATGTTGGTCTTAAGGGCCATCTCGCGGAAATTCGATTCGCCGCCGATCTTGCCGGAGTTGATGTCCACGGCGGTCAGGGCCTCGGCGTGGTCAAAGACCAGCACCCCGCCGCTTGGCAGGGTCACTTCCCGGCCATAGAGCTGCTCGATCTGCTTGCGCAGATTGAAGCGGTCCCACAATGGAATATCGATGTCGTTGTGCTGTTTGACGATGCCGGGACGACGCGGATAGACCAGGGCCGCCATTTCGGACACGCGTTTGGCGGTTTCCGGTTCATCCACCCAGATTTCGCCCACGTCGTCGGTGAGGTAGTCGCGCACGGCCCGGGAGGACAGGTCCAGCTCCTGGTAGATCAGGCTCGGGGTGTCGGCGGTGGTGCCGCGCTGGCGCACTTCCTTCCACAGACGCTTCAAGTACGACAAATCGCGCTCAAGCGACGTCTTGGACTGGGACAGGGCGGCGGTGCGCACAATAAGCCCCAGCCCCTCGTCGAGCTTGAGGCCGGAAATGACTTCTTTAAGGCGCTTGCGCTCGGCCTCGTCCTCGATCTTGCGCGACACGCCCCGCTGCTCGCGCCCCGGGGTCAGGACGAAATAACGGCCGGGCAGGGAAAGATAGGTGGTTAAAAACGCGCCCTTATGGCCGGTCGGCTCCTTGACCACCTGGACAAGCAGCTCCTGATTCTTTTTCAGCGCCTTCTGAATGGGCGGATATTTGGGCCGACGGTCGCCGCCGGACTGCACGATCTGGTAGTACTCGGGGTGGACTTCGTCGATCTGCAAAAAACCGTTTCGATCCGCGCCGTAATTGATAAACGCCGCTTGCAGGGCCGGATCGATGTTATGGATCTTGCCCTTGTAGATATGGCCCCGGGTCTTGGCCTGATGGACCATCTCCACGTAATATTCAAGCAGCAGGCCATCTTCGGCCACGGCCACCTCGACCTGTTCGCCGGGCAGCACGCTGATAAACATTTTCTGCTTGCGTTTCTTTCCTCTGCTCATTTCCATGAAACTCCCTGCCAGGACGCAATCGTCCGGGCAAAATTTTGTTTATCCGGTCATCCGGAATAGAAAAAATCATCCTCACCTGGCTGTCTGCGAACCGAACCGGTCCGCAGGAGGGCGGCAAGGGCCTGGCGCACCTGCGTAACAGGCACGTCGAGTCCGGCAGCCAGCCCTTCCTCGGTCTGGGGGCGACGGGCCACGGAGGCGGCGATGCGGGCCGCAAGCTCCTCCGAATGCCGGCCGATCAGGGCCGTCGGCCCGTGTCCGGCAGCGTTGCCGGACACGGTCGTTGCTGCGTCGGCACTGCCGAGGACCTCGCGAAAACGGTCGAGGACCTCGCGCGAAACAGCCGACGCGCCGGCATAGGCTCCGGGCCGGGACATGGTGACGACATCCACCCGGGTGGGCGCCAGTTCCCGGCAAAACCCCTGCAAAAGCTCAAGGTTTTCGGCCGTATCATTGAGACCGGCCAAAAGAAGCACTTCGAGAAAGATCGATCCGCCGTACATGGCCCGAAAATCGAGCAGGCCCCGTCGGATGGCGTCCAGGCCGATGGCGGCCTGGGGGCGGTTCAGGCGACGGTACTCGGAGGCGACCAACGTGTCCATGGAGGGCAGGACCAGGTCGGCGGCGCACAGTGCTCCCCGGACGTCCGGATCAGGGGTCAGGCTCGAATTGGTGAGCACGGCCACAGGGATGTCGGGGAAAAGTTCTTTGGTCCCGGCGATGATGTCGCCGAGGTCCGTATTGAGGCAGGGTTCGCCAAGTCCCCCCAGCGTCACGACGTCGGGCATGGCGTGGCCGGCAGCCTTCCAGGCTGCCAACTCGTCCAGGATGCGCCTGGCCGGAACATAGGGCTTTCGGACGGTGGTCAGGGCCTCGGTGACGCCGGCCTCGCAGTAGAGGCAATCAAACGTGCAGATCCGTGCGCCAAGCAGGTCCAGGCCCAGCGACACGCCAAGGCGACCCGATCTGACCGGGCCGAAAACATACTGCAGAGGGTTCGTGGCGCGATCCTCCTTGCCGCGGGCACACTTGACAGGCGCGTCCCGGCATGGTCAAGGGCCTCGACCCAATATACCACGACGGGGTGACATGTGAAACAGGGCGATTTGATACTTCTGGTCTCTCCCAAGGGCAAGCGATATCTGCGGCGTTTTGACCCGGAAACCGTGCTCCATACCCAGGAAGGCATGATCCGGTTCAGCGACGTGGAGCGCGCCGGCAGCGGCGGCGCCGTGACCACCCACATCGGCCACGTCTTTCGCATCCTGCGTCCGTCCACCTATGATCTGATCAAAGGGGTCAAACGCTCGACCCAGATCATGTACCCCAAAGAAATCGGCTACGTCATTTTAAAATTGGGCATCGGCCCCGGGGTGCGGGTGGTGGAATCCGGCAGCGGCTCAGGCGGCCTGACGCTGGCCCTGGCCTGGCACGTGGGCGACACCGGCCGGGTCTATACCTTTGAAAAACGGCCGGAATTCTACGCCCTTTCCGGCGAGAACCTCGACGCCGTGGGCCTTGGCCACCGGGTTTCGCGCCACAACTGCGACATCGCCGAGGGCTTTTACCCGGATTCCGTGACCAAGGGCGATCCGCAAACCGACCCAACCGATGCCGACGCGCTCTTTCTCGACGTGCGCACGCCCTGGGATTATCTGGACCAGGCTGCGGCCGTGGTGCGTCCCGGCGCGCCGGTCGGGTTCCTGCTGCCCACCACCAACCAGATCAGCGAACTGCTCTGGGCCATGGAGAAGTCCCCCTTCGAAGACATTGAGGTGCTGGAAATTCTGGTGCGCCGCTACAAGCCCGTACCCGAGCGTCTGCGCCCCGAAGACCGCATGGTGGCCCACACCGGATTTCTCGTCTTTGCCCGCCACGGCGGCCGGGACGTGTGCCCCCCGCTGCCGCCGGCTGATTTCCCCGACTCCCTCGACGCTCTCGACGCTCCCGGACAGACCCAGGCAGACGCGTCGCACATTCCCGGCCCAGCCGATTGACCTCCAGGGGGGATGCGGCTAAGGGTATTAGCATGGCAAAAGATGTACTGTGCGCCGACACCCCCCTTTCCCTGAAACGGCTGCTTGACCCCCTGACCAGCCTGCTCGGGATTCCGGTCACCGTGCGATCCGCCGGCCAGACTTCGGTGTGGCCGGACCCCGGGACCGAGGCGCATAGCATCCTGCACCGGGAGTTTGCCGATCGCGGCCCCTGTCCATTGCTTCAGGACGCGGAGATTCCATCAGACGGCAGCCCCCCCCATGTCCTGTGTCCGTTGGGCATGACCTTGCGCCGGTTTGCTCTGCCGCTTCGTGACGGCGCCTCCGGTGTCCTGACCCTTGGCCCCTACTTCACCAATCCGGCCGACCGGCAGGATCTGTTCGGACGCAGCGCCGCCGCCGACGCCGCCCTGCACCTCGTTCCCTGTCTGTCGGCGGAGCGCCAGACCACCTTGCAGGCGTTTTATCAGGAATTTGCCGCTTTTGCCGGTTCAGCCGCCAAGGCCGGCGCGGCCAAGGAACTGTTTCTGGCCAACATGAGCCATGAACTGCGAACACCTTTAAACGGCATCATGGGGATGCTGAGCCTTCTGCTGCAAAGTGAGGAAGACCAGCGCCGCCGCCAGTTCCTGGAACTGGCCATGAACGCCTCCAACCAGCTGCTCGGCGTCATAAACGCCCTGCTCGACATGACCACCATCACCGCCGGCCGCCTGACCCTGGCCGAGGAAGTCTTCGACCTGCGCGCCACCCTGGGGGCGCTTTTTACCATGTGCGGCGAGGACGCCGCCGCCCGCGGTCTGGATTTTCAGGCCGTCGTCGCCGACGATACGCCGCAGTTTCTGGTCGGCGACGCCCAGCGCCTGCGTCAGGTGCTGCTCAACCTGATCCACAATGCGCTCAAATATACCGAGCGCGGCTCTATCGCCGTCCGGGTGTCGATTGAACCGGCAGACGCCGGCCCGGCCGACGTCGTACCCGTCCGTTTCGCCGTGCGCGACACAGGCATCGGCGTCTCCCCGGACAGGCAGGCCGGCATTTTCGAGCATTTCACCATCGGCGAACCATTTCTGAGCAAACGCTACGCCCAGGCAGGCCTGGGGCTGGCCATCTCCAAGGAGATCGTGGAGAAAATGGGCGGCAGCCTGCGCCTTGAAAGTACGCTGGGCCTTGGCAGCGAGTTCTTTTTCACCGCCAGGCTGCGCCGCCCCTCGCCCCAGGATCCGGTCTTTCTGCATGACGGGACCCAGGCCGCGGGCGAGTGGAGCGCCTCCCTGTGCCAGGGAGCGGTCATTGTGTACGCCGAGGACGACCCCGTGGCCCAGCTGCTGGTCCGCCGCATTCTTGAAGATCGGGGATACGCGCCGATCATCGCCACATCCTGCGAACAATTGTTCGAAATCCTGGGCGCCCGGCCCGTGGATTTAGTGCTCATGGACATCCAGATGCCCGGTCTGTGCGGCCTGGAATCCACCCGCCGCATCCGCAACGGTTTCGTTCCGGGTCTGCCCCGGGACATCCCCATCGTGGGGCTTTCCGCTTCTTCCACGCCGGAAGACCGCCGGCTCGGCCTGGACGCCGGGATGACCGATTACATTGCCAAACCCGTCACCCGGTATGAGTTGCTGGCCGTGGTCCAGCGAACTTTATCGGGAAGAGCGCCTCGGATTGCTTGATCTTTGCATCTGGGCGCGCTATAAGGCCTCTCTTTTTCCCACCACGGGATTTCGCTCCAAGGAGACCCGTCATGACCCGTAAGGACCGCACCGAGGGCATTTTTTCCCGCCGGGAAGTGCTCGACGAATCTGAACGCCGGCAATACTACCAGATCCAGATCAAGGATCTGCTCTCGTATGCGTACCGGTATTCCGAAGACGTCAAAAAGCGCTTTGACCGCGCCCAGTTCCAGGCCTCGAAGTTCAAGACCCTCTCGGACCTCAAGCACATACCCATTCTGAAGAAGAAAGAACTCATCTTTCTGCAGTCCATGGGTCCACGCCTGGGAGGGCTGCTCACCAAGGACATGGGCGAGTTGCGGCGGATTTTTCTGTCCCCCGGACCGATCTTCGACCCCGAGGACCGCGAGGACGATTACTGGGGCTGGACCGAAGGCTTTTACGCCAGCGGCTTCCGCTCCGGCGACCTCGTACAGGTGACTTTCAACTATCATCTCACGCCGGCCGGCCTCATGTTCGAGGAGCCGCTTAAAAACCTGGGCTGCGCCGTGGTCCCTGCCGGTCCCGGCAACTCGGCCACCCAGCTCGAAATCATGCAGAAGCTGCGGGCCACCGGCTATGTCGGCACCCCGAGCTACCTCATGCACCTGGCCCAGAAGGGCGAGGAGATGGGGCTCAATCTGCGCAAAGACCTGTATCTGGAGGTGGCCTTCGTCACCGGTGAAAAATTCTCCGAAAAGCTGCGGGCCAATCTGGAGAAGAAGTTCGACATCATTATGCGCCAGGGCTACGGCACGGCGGATGTCGGCTGCATCGGCTACGAGTGCTTCCACAAGACGGGTCTGCACATCGCCAACCGGGCTTTTGTCGAAATCTGCCATCCGGACACGGGCATTCCGCTCAAGGACGGCGAGGTCGGCGAAATCGTGGTCACGGCCTTTAACAAGACCTACCCGCTGATCCGTCTGGCCACGGGCGACCTCTCTTACATCGAGCGCGCCCCCTGCCCCTGCGGCCGGACTTCGCCGCGCCTGGGCTCCATTGTCGGACGCGTGGACACCACCGCCCGCATCAAGGGGATGTTCGTCTACCCGCACCAGGTCGAGCAGGTCATCACCCGCTTCGAGGAAATCAAGCGCTGGCAGATCGAAGTCACCAACCCCGGCGGCATCGACGAGATGAACCTCATCATCGAGGCCTCCAACTTCAAACGTGAAGAAGATCTGCTCCACAAGTTCCGGGAGAAGATCAAGCTGCGTCCAGGACTGACCGTGGTGGCCCCCGGCACCCTGCCGCCGCAGATCAAGCCCATCGAAGACAAACGCAAGTGGGATTAGGCCAGCGCGCCGGACGTCAAACGGCATGAACGCGCCGGCCCGTGCAATCGCTGCCTCTTCGGCCCTCCGGGGCGCGGGAATCCCCCGCGCCCTGCGGGCCGTTTTTGTGGCCGCCCTCTTGCCCTTGGCCGCTCTCGGCGCCGGGTGTGTGGCCAAGCACACCACACCGCCGCAGTTCGCCCCGGAAACCCTTGTCGACGCAGGAGCCGCGCCGCTGCCCCCGGCCGTTTTTGCCCGGGATATCGCCGGAGCCGACTACATGCTCCTTGGCGAAGAGCACCCCAATCCCTGCGACCACCTGGCTCAGGCCGCCGTCATCCGCCGGCTGGCCGCTGCCGGCGTTTTCCCGGCCATAGGGCTGGAAATGGTCCCGGCCGACCGGCAGCCCGTCCTGGATGCCTTCAACGCCGGTTCCCTGTCCCTGGCCGACCTGCCGCAGGCCCTGGACTGGAAAACCACCTGGGGCTTTGATTTTGCCCTCTATGCCCCCATTTTCGAAGCAGCCCGGGAATATCAGCTGCCCCTTTTCGCCTTGAACGCTCCCGCCGGACTGGCCAAAGAGGTCGGCCGTCTGGGCCTTGACGCCCTGCCCCCGGCAAAGCGGGCCATGCTCCCCGGGGCCATCCTGCCGCCCCACCCGGCCCAGGTCGAGGAATTGCGCGTGTTTTTTGCCCAGCACGGCCCCATGGGCAAACCGCCCCCCGACCCCGCCAAAGCGGCTGTGCCCGGCCGCGACCCTTTTGACAGCTTCCTCGCGGTCCAATCCCTGTGGGACACCCAGATGGCGGCCCGGGCCGTCCTGGCCCGCAGCCTGACCGCCCGCCCGGTGGTGGTCATCGCCGGCGCCGGCCATGTGGCGAACGGCTGGGGCATTGCCCGGCGGCTGGCGGTCTACGATCCGTCGGCCAGGACCGTCACCGTTGTTCCCTGGCGCGGCGGCGAGGCCCCGGACCCGGATGAAGCCACGTTTTTTGCCGCCTGTCCGGCCATCCAGAAAAGCCGGCTCGGCATGACGCTTTCCCATGACCAGCCCGCCCCGGGCCAGCCTGTCCCGCCGCTGCTCGTAACAACCGTGGCCCCGGGCTCTGCCGCCGAGACCGCCGGGCTGCTGGCCGGCGACGCCGTCACTGCGGCCGGGAAACATCCGGCCACCGATCTGGCCGTGCTGCATCAGGCCGCCATGGAAGCCGCCAAGGCCGGTGATCCCCTCACGCTGACCGTCTCCCGGGCCGGCGAAACGCTCACCATCACCATCCCGCTCGCCGCGCCGCCGGCCGGAAAATAACCGCCATGCCAGAACTTCCCGAGGTGGAAACCATTGCCCGCGCCCTGGCTCCGGGCCTGACCGGCCGCGTGGTGACCGGGATCGACGTGCCCGACGCCAAGGTTCTGGCCGGACCGGCCACCCGGGCCGCTTTTGCCGCCGCCGCAGTGGGACGCATGATCGAATCGGTCGGCCGCCGGGCCAAGCTGCTGCTCATTGCCCTTGGCCCCAGGCCCCATATTGCAGGGGATAGCCCGATTGTGCTGGCGCTCCATCTCAAAATGACCGGCCGCTTCCACATCGCCCCGTCGGCCGACGCGCCCCCGGCCCATGCCCGGTTGCTCGTCCACCTGGGCGACGGCAATGCCCTGGTTTTTTCCGACATGCGCCGGTTCGGCACGGCCCGGCTGGCGACCCCGGATGCGCTGGCCGCCTGGAAATTCTACGCCTCTCTTGGCCCCGAGCCCTGGGATATGACGCCCGAGGCCTTTGAGGCGGCCCTTTGCCGCAAGACCACCCGCATCAAGGCGGCCATTCTCGATCAGACCGTCATAGCCGGCGTCGGCAACATCTACGCCGACGAATCCTTTTTTGCCGCCCGCATCCGGCCCGACACGCCGGCCAAGGACCTGACCCCGGCCAGACGCCGGAAACTGCTTGCCGCCATCCAGGCCGTCATCACCCGGGCCATTGCCGCCGGCGGCAGCACCATTCGGGATTACCGCACACCCGACGGCGTGGAGGGCGGCTTCCAACACCAGTTTACCGTCTACGGCAAGGCCGGGGAGCCCTGCCCGACCTGCGGTAAGGCCCTTATTTCGATCAAAGTGGCCGGACGGACGTCGACATTTTGTCCGCAGTGCCAGAAGTGAACATTTACCGAATCCAAGGAGAAATGTGGGGATGCGTCTTTATACCATAAAGAATGCATCCCCACAGAGATAAACCATGTCGCACCACGTCAGACAGATCGCCAAGGACGCCTCCATTGTCGGGGGCGCGACCTTGTTGTCCCGAATCCTGGGTTTTTTCCGGGATATGATCCTGGCCTATGTCCTGGGAGCCGGCATCTCCGCCGACGCCTTTTACGTGGCCTACCGCCTGCCCAACATGATGCGCCGGCTTTTTGCCGAAGGTTCCATGACCATGGCTTTCGTGCCGGTCTTTTCCCGGCTCCGGGAAGAAGTCGGCGATGAAAAAGCCTTTGCCATGCCGCGCTCGGCCATGGTCTGGCTGCTCCTCATCCTCGGTGTCCTGACCACCCTGGCCATCATCTTCGCCCGGCCGCTGACCAGGCTCATCACCCCGGGCTTTGCCGACAATCCGGCCCTGTTTGAACTGACCGTGGACCTCACGCGCATCGTCTTCCCCTATATCATCGAAATCTCGGCCGTGGCCCTGTGCATGGGCGTGCTCAACTCCTACGGCCACTTCCTGGCGCCGGCTCTGGCCACGTCCGAACTCAACACCATCATCATCGTAGGGGCCGGCGTGGCTTGGCTGTTTCACCTCGACGTCGCCCACACCCTGGCCTGGTCGGTGGTTATCGGCGGCCTGGGTCAGGTGTTCATGCAGCAGCCCCAGATGAAGAAATTCGGCTTTTCCTGGCGCGGCCCCTGGTCGTTTCGCGACAAAGGCGTGGCCCGCATGGGCCTTCTCATGCTGCCGACAGCCTTTGGCGCAGCGGTCTACCAGCTCAACATCGTCATAGGAACGCTGCTGGCCTCCTACCTGCCGACCGGCAGCATCTCCTATCTCTATTACGCCGACCGGTTGGTGCAGTTTCCGCTCGGCGTGTTTGGCGTGGCCGTGGGCACGGTGGCCCTGCCGGGTCTGTCCAAGCTGGCCTCGTCCGGAAAGATGGAGGAATTCACCGCCACCTTAAACGCCTCCCTGCGCCTGACGCTTTTCATATGTCTGCCGGCAGCGGCCGGGCTCATTGCCCTGGCTGATCCCATGGTGCGGGTGCTGTTTGGTCGCGGGGCCTTTGGCGAACACGCCATTGCCGCCACGGCCGGGGCCCTGGTGGCCTACGGCGTGGGGCTGCCGGCCTTTGCCTGCGTGCGGCCCCTCTATTCCGCCTACTTCTCCCTGACCGACACCCGCACCCCGGCCATCACTGCCGTCGTGTGCCTGGTGGTCTATGTCGTCACCGGTCTGGCGCTCATGGGCAGCACCGGGCATGTGGGACTGGCCCTGGCCACGTCAGTGTCGTCCTGGGTCAATGTGGCGATCTTGGGGATCATCTTGCGGCGAAAGCTCGGGGGCACGTGGTTTCGCCCCGGGCGCACCACGCTTGTAGGCACGCTCTTAAGTATTGGCGTAGGCTTTGGGGCCTATGCCACGGCCAGCCGGCCCTACCTGTCCCTGATCCTCATTTGCGGCTGGGCTGTGGCCTATATGGGCGTCGCCTCGCTCTTTCAGGTGGAAGAAGCCAGGATGCTCACCGACTTCGCGCTGCGGCGGCTGCGCCGCAACATCTAGCTTACCGACCGCTTGCGCCCCCACCCGGCCTGGGCAGGCCGCGTACCGTCTCCAGGAGCAAGGCGGCAAATCGCTGCCGCCCGGCATCGGTCATGTGGTACCCGTCAAAGCGTTCGGGCACGGCCGTGTCCGTATCCGGCCCGGCAAAAATCCCCTGGGCGGGGTTCACACTATCGGCCTGGGCTTGGCGTATTTCGGGGCAGATTTTGGAACAGGCAGCCGGGTCCGCATCCGGACAGTCGAGTGTCTTGTGCCGGCTGACCTGGGAAATGAGAATGGGCGCGGCGATCCCCATACGGCGCAGATCGTCAAAGAGATTGTGCAAACCCAGCGCATAGCGCCACCCCTGCATGGCGACGAGACAGTCCGCTTCGCCCTGATGGTAGAGCACCAGATTGACCTCAAGGCCCTGTTCCTTGAGCTGATCAAGGGTGTGCACAAGCAGGGGGCGCAAATCGCCGTGGCGGGACCAGTTGTAGACCGAAGACCCTTGTTTCGCCAGATTGACGACGAGGGCACTGTCGAAGAGTCCCTGCTCCACGGCTGCATCGACAAAATCCAGCACGACACTGGCCCGCTCGCCCGATGTACCCAGCAACGGATTTTTTGCGACAAAGCATCGACCATCAAAAAAATTGCCCACCCGGCTCAGCGGGACATACTCGCCAAGCGCCCCATTGGCCACGTTCGATTGGCCAAGGACCAGAAGCACGAGGGGCTTTTTCCCCACGAATTCCCGGCACGACGCCATTTCCCGGCCCTGCGTGTCGCCGTACCCCATGATTTCGTCCGCATCGGAAAAATGCGGTATGCGGCGGCTGACTGCTTCCTGGGCCTGCTCAATACGCAAATCCGCCGCTACTTCGATGCCTGCCAAAGTCAACGCCCCAAGGGTCGCCAGCAACAGAACAGCATCCGCTACGCGCCGCAGACGGCCGCGGGTCAGCCTAGTCATGCGCCAATCCGCTTGGAGACACAACCAAGCCCGAAGTCCCACGCCGCAACCATCAGGAAAACTTCCGCTTCAAATAATTGTGGATGGAGGCATCAAGACGCCCCAGCCCGTAGCCCACAAGGAGGATGAGGCCCAAAGCGATCAGGGCGTGGCGATTATCCAAGGTCCAGCCAAAGTGGTAGACGAGCCAGGAGAAGAAGACCCCGACAATAAGTGCGTGGGTGAGATAGACGGCATAGGCGTAATCGCCCCATTGCCCTATGGCTTTGATCCAGGGTGTCTTGAAATGATTTTCGAGCTTGACCAGGGACACGATGGTGACGGCGCTGCACAGGCTCCAGGTGAGGAGTTGCTTCATGTTGTACGGTTCAAGCTTCCAGATCTCCGAAGTGATCACGGTTGTGGCAGCGCTGGCGATAATTGCAGCAACGTAGATCGGCCACCAATCAAAGCGGAGATGTTTAGCGACATAATACGATAGCGCTCCAGTAATGAAGTAGATATTGACAAAAGAAACAAACAAACGTTTCCAGGGCGGCAAGACATAAAATGTAGTGATGCCTGAAGCATAATAAGCAATAAAAATAACTGCAGCCCACACCAATAAAAAAGGGACAAAATAGCGACGCAGCTTCGAAAACGAAAAAGGTGTTATAATAATGTAATATCCGATTTCATAAATGAGCGTCCATTCTATTTTGAGTGGATAATCCACAAATCCGACCGGCAGCAAAGTCACAGCTAAAAACATATCATGCCCAGGCAGTTGGTCAAAAAGAATATAGCGTAATGCAATGGCTATGGTACAAGCGATAAGAAACGTCGGATAAACCCGGAGCATTCGCCTGACAAGAAAATTCTTATAGCCAATATCAATAAGGAAACTCATTATGAAGCCAGATATGCTAAAAAATATAAATGCTTTACACATAAATATTTCTGGAATGGCATGGAAAATTGAGTTTCCAACATTATTAACAAGCGTCATATAGACACCAATGTGAATATAGACAACCATTAACATACCGATAATTCGCAAAATCTGAATGGAATACATCATAGACAAGATCACCTGACGGCACTACATAGGCCGATTCTTCTCATGTTAGGGTATGTGTCAAGCCGTGAGGCCACAGCTTCCGGCGAAGTCGACAAATATCGTGTGCCCCAAAGGGACGTCCGCCAGCTGCTTCTGTCGTTGCCGGGCAATAGACTTACCCAGAACCTTCCGATTATCTTCCCACACCATTGGATACAGCCGCGACG
>NZ_JSEH01000024.1 GCF_000801335.2 Desulfovibrio sp. TomC | reverse complement strand
CGGCCAGCGGCGGCGATGCCGCGCCCCGGTCCCTGCCGGCCGCCCCGGACGTTGCCGCGCCGGGCCTGACCCCGGAGGCTGCCGCCCCGGGCGCGCCGGCCGAACAGGCCCCGCGCCGCCCCGCCAGACAGCGCCGTCACAAGCCCGCAGCCATCGAGCCGGGCCAGGGAACCGAGACCGCCCAACCGCCCCAGGGAGCCGATCATGGGCCGACGCCCTAGCCTTGTCGCCCTGTTGACCGCGCTGGCCGCCGCCCTGGCCCTGGCCGCGCCCGGCCTGGCCCTGGACCTCGACCCCAAACCCGGACGCGCCCCCCTGCGGTTGCCCGGGGAACTGTTCAGTCCGGACGGCGCGACCGAGGGGCGGCTGCTGGTCAAAATCGCCGCCAAGAAGGTCAAGTACTCGCGGGTGCTGGAAACCGTTCCCCTGGCCCTGGACGGCCGGGTCGAGACCCCGGGCGGTCGCGCCGCCCTGACCCTGGCCACGGCCAAGGGCGGCCCGGACATTGCCCTGGGACGGTTTAACGAAGTGGCGCTCGACATCCGCGACGCCGATCCGGACAACCCCACCCTGGCGGCCCTGACCATTGCCGCTCCCAACGGACGCATCTACGGCAGCGACCCCCTGGAATGCGTCGACCGCCTGGGCGAGACCTATCTGGCCGCCATCGCGCCGGAGCAGTCCGTGCCCGTGGCCAGGGCCGCCTGGGCCGACAAGAACGCCCTGTATCTGGCCCGCCGGGTCCTGGACCTGCCCTTTGACGACCTCTGGCGCACCACCCAGGACGGTCCGTCCACCTTTCTGCAACGCCGCTTCGACCGCGACAGCCTCGACCTTGGCGCGGTGGACATCATTTTGCGCCGTCCGGCCCCGGTCCAGCTCAATCTCGTCCTGGCCCTGGACCCGGCAAGCCCCGGGTCGCGCACCGTCCTTGACTGGTACGCCCTGGCCAAGCGCACCTTTGAACTGCCCGACGGCCGCACCGTCCTTCGCGTCTACGTGGGCCGCTATCTGCGCGAGCGCTATCCCGGCCTCAAATGGGCGCGGCTTAAAGAAATAAGCCTCATGTTTTTCCGCCAGGGACCGGCCGAAGTGGCCCGGGACCGGCTCATCGAGCGTCTGGTCTTCACCCCTTCGGGCTTCGACCCGGCCGTCCTGGCCCAAAACGGACTGCCCGGACGCCTGCCCACCCGGGTGCGCGAACCCTTTGCCGGCTCCCGGCGGGTCTTTGTCAACGTGGCCCAGGCCGCCGCCGCCATCGGACCCGGCGGCACGGCCCGGATGGCCCTGGCCCTTGCGCCCATGGCCCCGGCCCAGCCCGGCGGCGGCACGGCCGAGGCGGCCTTTCTGGCCCTGACCTCGCCGCGCCGCGATACCCCGGCCTTTCTGGCCGCTGCCGACGAGCTGGCCACCAGCCTTGGCGCTGCCCCGGACATCAGCCGGCCGGACGGCGGCGTGCCGGTCGCGGCGCTGTGGAGTCTGGCCCCGCCCTTTGCCCGGACCCCGGGCCAAGGCCCGGCCCGGTCCGATTTCGGCCAGACCGTGGCCGATCCGGTCTTTGTGTCCGGCGGCCAAGGGCTTTTCACCGCCGCTTCGCCGGTGCGCCTCTTTCGCACGCCGGCCGGGCTGACCGTCGAAGGCAAGGGACCGGACCTGACCATGGCCGTGGACGCCGCCTTCGTCCCGAAGCCGGGGTATGAGCACTTTTTCCGCCTGGACATCGGCCGCGCCCCGGGCCTGACCGATGCGACCCTGGCCGTGTTTGCCCCCGGGGCGGCCGGAGCGGCCAAAACCTATGCCCTGCGCCCGGGGCAGCCCGTCCCCCTGCCTGATCTGCCGGCCCGGGTCAGCCGGGCGGAAGTCCGGTTTGCCTTTTCGGGCCGGGAGTTTTCCCTGCCCGTCACCCGGGCCATGCTGACGGCCGTGCCGATCGGACCAGCCCAGACGGGCCTCTACGATGCGGCCCTGCCCTGGCCCGTGACCTCGGCCGCCTTGCCGGCCACGGTCGCCGGCCAGCCGGCCTATGGGCCGCGCACGAGCCTGGGTCCCATGGCCTGGCTCACGGCCGGCTTCGAGCTGGTGGGCGACCCGGTGGCCGTGTCGGTGGACGGGGCCAGCCCGGCCGTGCCCGACACCCGCTCGGGCATCCTGGCCGCCCGGCTGCCGGCCCGCCCGGATCTGGCCCCGGCCACGGTGGCCGTGCGCGGCCGGGGCGACCAGCCGCCGGGGCAGTTGACGCTGGCCGATCCGGTCTTTTCCGGCGAAGGGCAGGTCGGCTGGCGGACCATTTTTGCGGCCCTGCCCCTGCTCTCCATGGGCGACGCCCCACACAGCCCGGGACCCATCAGCGAGGCCACAGCCGCCCGCTTAAACGCCGCCGACGACTGGCTGGGCATCGGGCCGGCCCGGCTGCCGGCCAAGGCTGCCGCCGTGCGTTTTTTCGACACCCCCTGGTACGGCGTGTCCGCCCTGTGCTTTGAAACCGACGCCCCGCTCCATCTCTCCCGCTTTGCCGGGCCGGCCAGGACGGCCGGGGCTTCCGGCGGTCCGGGGACCCTTGGCCGGGTCCTGGCCGCCCTGGCCCTGGTTCTGGCCGCTGCCGCCGGCCTGCGTCTGGCCGGCCCGGGGCGCCTGTCCCGGCTGGTGGACGGTCCCTGCGCCTGGCTGGCGTCCCTGCCGGCCGACGCCGCGGCCAGCCGCCGGGAGCGCCGGCTCTTCGGGGGACTGGCCGCCGGGCTTTGGCTTGTCGCCCTGGCCCTTGGCGGCGTGCCCGGCCGGGTGGTCCTGGGTCTTGCCGGGCTGGCCCTGGTTCCGGTATGGCGGGTGTGTGCGCCGGCTGTGGCCGCTCGGCTGTCGCGGCTGCTTCCCGCCCTGGGTCCGTGGCTGGCGGCCGGGACCGGCCGCGCCTACTTCCTGGGCTTTGCCCTGGCTCTGGCCCTGGCCGCCGCCCTGCGCAGCCTCCATCTGCTGCCGGCCTCGGAATTTTGCGCCCAGGCCGGCCTGTACGCCTTTCTGGCCGGCCTTGGCCTGCAACTGCGCCCCACTGCCATCAACCGGGCGGACACGCCCGAGGACACCCGTTCGTGAAACGCTTTCTCAAGCAGAATATCGTCATCCTCATCCTGCTCAATTCCGGCAACCTGTTTAACTACCTCTTCCAAATGGTCGTGGGCCGGGCCATGAGTCCGGCGGATTTCGGCAGCTTCAACGCGCTCAATTCCACCATGGTCATCTTTTCCGCGCCGCTGGCCATTGTCCCCCTGGTCATCGCCCGGTTTACGGCCCGCTTTGTCCTGACCGACATGGGGATGGTCCGTTCGCTTTTGGGCCGCGCCCTGGCCCTGGCCACCGGTCTGGCCGCCGTGGCCTACGGCCTGGGCGCGCTGGCCCTGCCGGCCCTGCAGTCGTTTTTGCACATCGAAACCGCCTCCCCCATCCTGCTCATGCTCGGGGTCATGGCCGGCTCGTTTATCCTGCCGGTGCCCTGGGGCATGTTGCAGGGACTCCAGCGCTTCACCGGCTACGGCATTGCCGGGGCGTCCAATGCCTGCTTCCGGTTCCTGGGGGCGCTGCTTTTTGTCTGGGGCCTGTCCTTGGGCATCAACGGCGCGCTGCTTTCCAGCCTGACCGGCATTGCCGCCGCCTTGTGCGTCAATTTCCTGTTTCTGCGCGACGTCGTGCCGGTCCCCTCCTCGCCCCTGCCCCAGGGCCTGCTCAAGGAAGTCGGGACCTATTCCGTCGGGATGCTCCTGTCGTCGATCATCGTCATGGTCCTTGGCAACCTGGACATGGTGCTGGTGCGCCACTACTGCGACGCCGAGGGGGCCGGACTGTACGCCACGGCCGCCATCCTCGGGCGCATCGCCTTTTATCTGCCCTCGGTGCTCATGAGCGTCCTTTTCACCGAAGCGGCTTCAGCCAAGGAGTCCGGACGCAACGATCTGTCCTCGCTGTGGCTGTCCATGGGCATGACGGCCGCCCTGGGCGGCGGATTTGCCCTTTTTTGCCTCATTGCCTCGGATTTCGTGGTGCACCTGCTCTTTGGGGCCAAGTACGTCGCCGCCGGACCGCTGCTGTCCGTCATCAGCGCCGCCATGGCCTTGCTGGCCGTGGCCAACATCCTGTTCGTCTATTTCCAGGCCCGTTCCGAGTTCGGCTTTGTCTGGTTCCAGGCGGCCGGGGTGGGACTGTTTCTGGGACTGACCTATTTTTACCACGACACGCCCATGACCGTTGCCTGGCTGCTGTTTGCCGGCATTGCCGTCATGCTGGCCGGGTCGCTCCTGTGGCTGCTTGGCCGGGTGCGCGCCCGGCGGGCCGACCACGCCGGAGCATAAGGAGGCCATGATGGGCGGCAACACCTTTGGTTCGATCTTTCGGCTGACCACCTACGGCGAATCCCACGGCCCGGCCCTGGGCGGCGTCATCGACGGCTGCCTGCCCGGCGTGGCCCTTGACGAAGCCGCCATCCAGCGCGACCTCGACCGCCGCCGGCCCGGGGCCGGAGGCCTGACCGGCACCGCCCGCAAGGAAGCCGATGCCGTGCGCCTGCTTTCCGGGATCTTTGAGGGCGAAACCACGGGCACGCCCATCGCCTTTGTCATTGAAAATACCGATCAGCGCTCCCGCGACTACGAAGCCGCCAAGAATCTCCTGCGGCCGGGCCATGCCGACGGCGTCTATCTGGCCAAGTACGGCCGGCGCGATTATCGGGGCGGCGGCCGGGCCTCGGCCCGGGAAACCGCCGCCCGGGTGGCCGGCGGAGCGGTGGCTGCGGCCATGCTCGCCCCTTGTGGCATCGACGTCGTGGCCTACACCGTGGAATTCGGCGGCATCCCGGCTGCGGCCATTGATCCGGCCGGTGCGGCCGATCGCCCGTTTTGCGCCCCGGACCCGGCCGTCATTGCGGCCTGGGAAGCCCGGGCCAAGGAAGCCATGGCCAAGGGCGACAGCCTGGGCGGCATTGTCGAGGTGGTGGCCACCGGCGTCCCGGCCGGGCTTGGCGAACCAGTGTTCGACAAGCTCGACGCCCGGCTGGCCTATGGGCTGATGGGCATCGGCGCGGTCAAGGGCGTGGAGATCGGATCGGGCTTTGCCGCCGCCCGGGCCAGCGGCTCGACCAATAACGACCCCATCGTTTTGCCGCCCGTATCCAACAACGCCGGCGGGATCCTGGGCGGCATCGCCAACGGGCAACCCATCGTGGCCCGGGCGGCGATCAAACCCATTCCGTCCATTGCCATGCCCCAGCGCACGACGGATATTTATGGCGCTCCGGCCGAGATTGTCGTGGGCGGCCGACACGACCGCAGTGCGATACCCCGCGTTGTGCCGGTGGTGCGGGCCATGGTCCTGCTGGTCCTGGCCGATCTGTGGCTGGCGCAACGCGTGCTCGCCTCCTAGCGCCGCGTCCGTGAACGTCGTTTCGGGGCAGACACCGCAACCACCCGGGAAGCGGTGTTCATAAAATTGCCGCACCGGTCGTCCGGCAGGTCGGATAACCGGCCTGGCAGCAACTCTTTTTCATTTTCTCCCGAGTTCAAGAGGGCCTGGGCCTGGGCTCTCCCGCTACTGTTACTTTTTGACTCAAACAGCCCAACATTTGCCCCAATCTTTCCTCTCCGCATTAATAGCCTAGAATAACATAACTAATTGGCAACCCGGAGCCCTTCGCCGACCTGGCGGAACTCCCTTTTGCGCGGATTTGTCTTGAAACACGCTTCGTTTTCACGTATTCTTCTGCTAAGCACACGTTTTTTCGAGAGTTTCCGACATGGTGCGATCCTTGCTTCGCGGCAGAGACCCCGAGGACGTTCCATGCCCCTACGAGCCGGTACGTCAGATCTGTGTCTGGGCTGCACACCCCGGCCGGAAAAAGCTGACCAGGCTTTATGCAAAAGATGCAACATCGCGCTGCCGCACAACGAAGGAGGCGAATATGGATGTACCCAGCAAGAGCAACAAAGCTTGGGCAGACATCGTGACCGGGAAAAAGGCATTCCAACTCAAGTTCCTCGCTGCCAAAATTCTGCTTGGACGACTGACTCGCGCCGTCAAGGAAGATCCATCGCCGGAAAACATCAGTTCCAGCGTAGACCAGATCTACGCCATCTTCGCCAACAACGTGAATATGCCCAGCGTCCAGGACGATTTGAAAACCATTTTCGGCTAGGAGGGCATCATGCAACAGACCATCTCCACCGTCGCGGATATCAAACAAAAAATTGAGGCTGGCCGTAAACTCCTCCTGGCCGGTGATGAAGATGCCCTGCGCCAGTTGCCCAAGGGCGACTGGATCGCCGGGACCATCCCGTATTTTATTTCCGCCACCGAAGGCGGCATGGTCAGCCGGGAAATGATCTGCGCCACAGACATCACCGACTGTGCCGCTTCCATCGAGATCGCCACCTATGACGCCAACAGCCTGGCCCGGGTCTACACCGAAGGCCCCAAGCACGGTTTCAGCTTCATCATCCTGCCCGCCGCCAGCAAGACACACCAGGCGTTTGCCTTAAACGGCCCCAATTACAAAGACTTCGGCATCCGCCCGCTCATTGGCTGGGTGGCCGGCGTGCACTTAAGCGACCTCGGCAAAAAGACCCCCAAAGTGCTCAACGGCCGCACCGGCGAAATCCTGGAAGACGCCGCCCTGGTGCTCCAGGCCCAGTTGCCCGAAGGCAAAGTGGCCGAAATCGGCATCATCAATCTCTTCGAACAGGGCGACGGCGACATCCTGACCTTCTCCTCCGACGGCAACTCGGCCAAGGACGTCATGGTCAACGGCGAAAAGCGCAACTTCGCCGCCTATATCGTCAAGAACAAGCTCGACACCAAGCTGCCGCTCGTGGCCGACTACTACGGCGCCATGGTCAACATCAGCTTCCAGGACGTCGACGAAGTGGAAGGGCAGGTCAAATTCTACGCGCCGGTCTTTACCGGCATCCGCTACAAGCATGCCCGCCCCGTCTCCGACTACGTCAAGGTCTTCAACGACCGGCTGCAGAAGGAAGGCTCCATCGAATCATCCCGGGTGGTCTTCTCCTGCAACTGCATCCTCAACTACTTGTACTCCGAACTGGAAGGCAAAAAGACCGATCCCTTCACCGGACCGGTCACCTTTGGCGAAATCGCCTACCAGTTGCTCAACCAGACCCTGGTCTACCTTGAGATCATGGACGTGTAGGGGAGAGGCGACGCCAGGGAACACAGGACGTACCATGTGCCAGGGGCGGCCGCCCGTCATCCGGAAAGACGGACCGGCGTAACCGCGACGTCGGGGTCGGCCCCTGGTCCCAGCGACAGTCCTCGAAGAGTGGGAGGCTGCATTCCCGGTTGCCAGACCGGGGAAGCAGCCTCCCCGTATTTTCAGGAACAGGCCCGGCCTCCTTGGACCATGCCTCCCTGCGCGGGGATTCCCGTCGAGGTCAACGCCACAGGGTACGGTCCCGGCCTTTCTTCCCATCTTTTCCGGCGCAACTTCCGCCTGTCGGCTTGGCCGCGTACCCGGTCAAATCAAACGAACCCCAGGCGGGATTCCAAAGGGCACTGTCCTTTGGCCGCCGAAGGCCTGTCCCCTTTCTGTTCACTCTCCGCCCGCGGCGGCCCGAAACTCCGCCGCGATCTGCGGCACGGACTTGCGCGGCGCGATCATCTGGGCCTGAAGACGCTCCAGGAACTCCGCCGGCGGCTGCGGATGCGTTCCCCGGACCACCGCCAGCTCCGGATACGCCGCCTGGATCGTGCGCTCATATTTCCCCACAAACGGACAACTCTCGACCATGCAGGCGGCCAGATGAATGGCCGTGACTCCGGAAGCGGCCAAGGCCCCGACCCGACGCAGAATCTTGTCGTGAGCATGCCGGCCCGGACATCCGGCACAGTTGATGACCCCGACCACCCGCACGCCATCGGCATAGCCGGCAAAGTGCCCGGTTCCCTCACTGGCCGCCCGCAGGCAGCCAAACGTCGAGCACCCCACATCCTGGGTCGTATTGGAACAGGTCAGAATCCCGATGTCGGTCATGACAGTCTCCTTGTTTAGTAGTAGACCGGTCGTCTACTTGCGGTTGCTCAAAAAAGGCGCTCCCGCGCCTGCCCGGTGCCCCAAGCCCGCCGCCACTCAAGCCGGTCGCAACACCCGTACAGCCTGTCGGGCAAAGGCTGCCAGGGGCTCACCCGACCGTTCGACTTTCATTCGCAAAAGCGCCCCCTGCCAGGCTCCGGCCAGAAAGCCGGCCACATCGGCGGCGTCCAGGGATGCGTCAAACTCCCCAGTCGCCTGCCCGGCCAGCACGAGCTTTTCGAAAAAGCCGCTCAAACCGGCAAGACTGACCGCCAGCCGCTGCCCAAAGGCCTCGGTCTGCCCGCCCAATTCCTGTACCAGATTGCCAATGGGACAGCCGAGCCGATAGCCGCCCTCGGCCTGGATGGACTCAAAACGCTCGACAAAGAATTGCAGCCGGCCCACGGCCGAGAGATCGTCCCGGGCCAGCACCGAACGCACCACTTCCCCAATCCAGGCCTCGTCGTATTCGATGACCGCCAGGACAAAGGCTTCCTTGCTCGGGAAATAGTGGTAAAAGGATCCCTTGGGCGTACCAGCGGCGTCAAGGATCTCTTTGAGGCCGGTAGCGGCATAGCCTTGGCGATGGATAATAGCCGCCCCGGTGCGAAGGATACGTTCCCGCGTCGTCTCGTTCATGCGGACGAACTAGACCGGTCGGTCTAACTTGTCAAGCGGCGTCATCCGCCCGAGCCGCCGCCCACCCAACCCCACAACCGACTAAAAAACGTCAGGCCCCGTCGCCGGGCCGGCGCAGGGCGTTGATCTTGTCCACCAGATAATTTTCCAGCTCGCGGCGATCCTTGCGAATGCGCATCAGCTCGGCTTCAAGCACCTGCACCTTCCCGGAAAGGGCCGCGCCTTCGGCCCGGGCCAGTTCCAGCTCTTCCCGCAAGGCCGTCGCCGTCTCCTGGGGCAAGGCCGCAGCAGCAGGCCCCCCGGCCCGGCCGAGATGTTCGGCCAGGGACCGGGCAATCTCCGAACCGATGGCCGCCGCCATGGCCAGCATGGTCTCGGCCTGTCCTGCCGCTCCGCCCTGGCCGGCCAGATCGACCGGGCCGGCAGTCGAGACCACCCCGCTGCCCACATTGACTGGATAGCGCCGCGACAAGGCCGCCCGCACGTCGCCAGCCGCCATCCCCTGGCCAAGCATCGCTCCAATCTCTCGAAACACGTCCACCGCTTCGGCCCGGAACCGCTTATTGCGTCCGACGCCCATGCTCGGCAGCACGTCGTCAAACCGGTTCTTCCAGTAATGCAACGTCGATTCCGGCATATCCAGAATCTTGGCAATAGCGGCAATGGAATAGAGGCGACTGTCAGCCACGGCGTCACTCCCTGGTAGAAAACCGGCAATACATCCTTGCACAGCCTTGAAGCACCCGGCCCGCCCTGTCAAGGGACCGGCTTTCCTGGGGATGCCCGTCTGTCACCAAGCGCCACGGAATCGTCGACAGCCGTGCGCCAAACCTCAACAGAGCCGTAACCAACCCGGGCTAGCACACAAGAGCCGCCAAGCACAGGCCAATCGCCCGAGGCGACAAACGAGGTAGAACGCCATGGATGCCATGCAGCACCGCGACATCTTCGCTCTGACTCCAGATTTCAGTGGAAGCCCTCTCAACCGGGCTCTGGCCCTGGCCGAACCCGTCCTGTCCCGGCTCCTGTCCCTTGGCCGGTTGCGCGACATCTACCGCGATCTGCCCAAAGGGCTGGACGCGCCCGGCTTCATCGACGCCCTGCTTCAGGTCATGGACGTGGATATCCGGGCCAATGCCGAGGAACTCGACCGCATCCCCAAGACCGGGCCGGTGGTGGTGGTGGCCAATCATCCTTTCGGCTGCCTGGAAGGGCTGGTCCTGGCCAAGATGCTCCTGACCGTGCGCCCGGACGCCAAAATCATGGCCAATTTTCTTCTCTCGCGCCTTCCGGAGCTGCGCGACCTGTTCGTGTTCGTCAATCCCTTTGGCGGCGCGACGGCCACCACCGCCAACGTACGCCCGCTCAAGGACTGCCTGACCGTGCTCAAATCCGGCGGCGTACTCGGCATCTTCCCGGCCGGGGCCGTCTCCCACCCCAGACTGGTCAACGGCCGCCTGGAAGTGGCTGATCCGAAGTGGAGCGCCACCGTGGCCCGGCTCGTGCGCAAGACCGAAGCCACCGTGGTCCCGGTCCGTTTTGCCGGCCGCAACAGCCGCCTGTTCCAGGTCCTGGGCCTTGTCCACCCTGTCCTTCGCACCCTCATGCTGCCCCGGGAATTCGCCAACAAACAAGGGGCCACGGTCGAAGCCCGCATCGGCAGCCCCGTGCCCTTTGCCCGCCTGGAACGCCTGGCCGGCCGCGACAAGGCCCCTGATGAGTGCATCATGCGCTATCTGCGTCTGCGCACGGCGCTGTTGCGCGACCGGTCACACAAGCCCCGCCGGCTGCCGCCGCTTCTGCCGCCCAAATCCCACACCCGGCAGGAAGCGCTCATCCCGGCCGTGGATCCGACCCTCCTGGCCGATGAAATCGCCAGCCTGCCGGCCGGCTCGGTCCTGCACCACAGCGGCGAATTCGCCGTCATCGAAGCCAAAGCCGGCGCCATTCCCCTGGCCCTTCGGGAAATCGGCCGGCTGCGCGAATACACCTTCCGCCGCGTGGGCGAAGGAACCGGCAAATCCTGCGATCTCGACAGCTTCGATCCCTTCTACCGCCACCTGTTCCTGTGGAACACTGAAAAACACGAGATCGCCGGGGCCTACCGCATCGGCCGCACTGACGAATTGCTGGCCGCCAACGGCCCGGCCGGTCTGTATACCAGTACCCTGTTCGTGCTCAAAAACGCCTTCTTCAAACAGATCGACCCGGCCCTGGAAATGGGCCGTTCGTTTGTGCGGCCGGAATACCAGAAAAGCTACGCCCCGCTGCTGCTGCTCTGGAAGGGGTTGGCCCAGATGGTCGTGCGCGAACCGCGCTACCGCATCCTGTTTGGCCCGGTCAGCATCACCAGCGAATACAAACACGCCTCCCGCCGCCTCATGGCCGGCTACTTCGAAGGCAATGTCTCGCACCCGGCCCTGGCCCGGCACGTCAAACCCAAGTCCCCGCTTCGCGGCCAGACCTGGCTGGCCCGGGCGGCCAAAACCCTGGTCGCCGACCTCGACGACCTGCTGGCCCTGATCGACGACATCGAAGCCGACCGCAAAGGCATCCCGGTGCTCTTGCGCCAATACCTCAAACTCGGCGGCAAGCTGCTGGCCTTCAACGTGGACAAGGACTTCAGCGACTGCCTCGACGGCCTCATTGTCGTCGACCTGCTCAAGGCCGACCGCCGCCAGCTTGAACGCTACATGGGCAAAGACGGCCTTGCCGCCTTCCACGCCTACCACGACACCCCCGAGCGCATCGAGAACTGCGCCTAAGCAAACTCGGCCCGCCCTCCCCAATTCCTTTGGTCCATCACCCCCGCGCTCCCGCCCACCAACCATTCCCACCCGCCCGACCCAACCCGTCGCCGGGGTCCGGGGGGATCATCCCCCCGGCGGGTTCGGGCAGAGCCCGATTCTCTTCCCTCCACGCTTTGCACCCATGCCCCGGCCGCCAAGCATTGACTTCCCGGCGGCAAAGCTGGAACAAAGGCCGCGACGGATATGCTGCGGGATGTCGCGTTGCAGCTGCAACAGCGCCGCGTCGTCACGCAAAGGGAGAACAATCGCCATGGATGCCGTAAGTTTCGCCGTCCTTCGCCGGGCCTTGGATTGTCTGGCCCTGGCCGAGGACACCGGACGCAGTCTGGACGCCATGCTGGCCGGCCTCTTGGCCGTGTTGTCCGAAGCGCCGGGGTTGGGCCATGCGGCCGTGGTGTTGCTTGACAGCGACGACCGGCCGGCCATCCGGGCCAGCCTGGGTACGCCGGATATGAGCCTTATTTTGTCGGCTACCCTGGAGCGCGGCCCCCAGGCCTTGTTGGCCCGGGTCTTGCGACGCGGGGAGGCGGCTGTGGTTGCGGACCTCGATGGCGAGGTGGCCGTTGCCCGCAGCGAGGCGGCCATGCTGGCTGCGCCGGTGGTGATTGGCGAAACCGGGTGTGGCTGGTTTTTTGCAGACGGCCTGTTGGGCGGCCAGGCGAGCCTGGCGGCGGAACTGCGCACCGCGATGTTTGTGGCCGGGCTGATCGGACGGATGGCGGACATGGCAAACACGGCCATTGTCCAGGGCAGCGGCCTGATTCAGGAATTGACCTTTTTGCGGTCCAAGGTGTCCTTGCGCTACCGCCACATATTTTCCGACGGCCAGAGTGCCGTCATGCGCCGCCTGCGGTCTGAGGCGGACCGAGCGGCCTTGTCCGACGCGCCGGTGCTGCTGGTTGGCGAAGACGGTACGGGGCGGGCCGTGCTGGCCCGGTTGATTCACGAGCTTTCACCCCGGGCGGTGCGGCCGTTTGCGATTTTTGAGGCCGGGGACGAGACCGAGGCGGCCACGGCCGGGTTGCGGCTTTTCGGCAGCGCCCGGGGCTTTACCGGCGGCAGCAGCCCGGGACTGCTGGAAGAGGCCGAGGGCGGCATGGTGCTTATCGAAGACGCCCACCTGCTGCATCCCGAGACCGCCAAACGGCTAGCCGGCTACCTGTCCACCGGGACGTTTTCCCGGCTGGGCGGCGGCAGACTGCGCCGGGCAACGACGCGGCTGGCCTTTCAAATTCCGGCGGGCGGGCTTTCCCCGGAATTGGCCGCAGCCACCCCGCCCCAGATCATCCGCTTGCCGAGCCTGCGGGAACGGCGCGAGGACATTCCCGCCTTGCTTGACCATCTGCTGGCCCTGGAGGCGGCCCGCAGCGGCCGCCGCATGACCTTGACCTCCAAGGCCCTGCGGGCGCTTGAAACCTACGATTGGCCGGGCAACATCCGCGAAATGGAGCTGATGACGACCCGGCTGGCCATGACCGCGCCCGAGGACCGCATCGATATCGCCGATATTCCGCCCGAGGTGCTGACCGAGGGCGAACGACCGCCGGTCTTACCGGAAGATGCCGCCGAACTGCGCGACATGGAACGCCAGCAGGTGTTGAGTGCTCTGGAGCGCCATGGCTGGGTCCAGTCCCGGGCGGCCCGGGAGTTGGGGCTGACCTTGCGCCAGATCGGCTACCGCATCCGCAAATACGGCCTGGCCCGGGACGACGACGACGCCCCGGCGGCCTGATCAGGAGAATCCGCCATGCCCCAAGCCTTCAAGGATTTCGTCGACATTGCCTTCAAATTGGCTCTACTGGCCGCTGTGGCCTGCGCCCTGTACCTCTACGGCGAAGGCCGAAGCGTCGGCCGCTACCAGTACATCGCCAACGGCGAACAGGAATACGTCATGGATACGGTGACCGGCGTCATCTACCAGGGCGGCTTTTCCATGAACCACATCACTGGCAAGGAAACGCTGTCCAGCGCCGGGGCAAATCCTCGGAAGTAACTTGTGTCATGAATAATATAAGCTATTATTAATAGTTGAAATTGCCGCCTGCGGCGCCCCCATGATAGAAGGCGACTCCACCCGACGAGAGCGTGCGGCTCGTCAAAGGAGGGGCCATGACCCAACACGACAAGACGTTCCTGTTTTATCTCGGCTTTGACGACACCGACACCAAGACCTCGCCCAAAGGCACCGGCCGCACCATCCGCGATTTCTGCGCCACCCTGCCCGAAACCTATCGCCTGCACGCCGTGCTGCGCCACCAGCTGCCCAAGCGGCCGGAAATTCCCTATACCAGCAACAACAGCTCGGCCTGTGCCGTCATCGAGACCGATGATCCGGCCCTTGGCCGCTTTCTGTTCGACAGCGCCGCCGCCTATCTTACCAAATTTGCGCCAGAAGGCAGCGACCCCGGCGTCTGCCTGGCCGAGCGCCGGGACGTGCGCGACGAACTGGTCGCCTTCGCCCTGGCCTGCAACGGCGGCAAAGTCAGCCAGAGCCAGGCCATGACGGCCGCGTCCGGCATCCTGCTGGCCGGGGTCGGCGGCACCAACGACGGCCTGATCGGCGCGGCGGCGGCAGTGGGCCTGACCCGCCACGGCTGGTGCGGCCGGTTTATCGAACTGGGCGACATGCGCTCGCTGCCGGCCACCGTGACCGTGGGCGACCTGCTCCAGCGCGGCATCCAGGTGACCTCGGTGGACCGCGATCCGCTAGTCCCGCTCCCGGGCGACGCTATTGCCACCGGCGGCTGGCTGCGGCCCTCGCTTTTGGCCGGGCAGGCCGTCCTGCAGGTGCGCGCCGACGGCGACGGCCGCTGGGTGGCGGCCCTTGGCAAACGCGGCGACAAGGCGGCGTAGGTGGTGGTGTAGACAAGGCAAGAATGTGGGGCGCTGCCCCACGCCCCGCCGGGGGGAGGGTAGCCCCCCGGACCCCTCGGCGGGAAACCCAGTATCAGGCGCGCTGCCGATACCGCTCCACAAAGGCAAGCAGCCCTCTGGCTTGGCGCTCCATGTAGCCGACCCAGGCGTCCAGCACCTCGCGGCCGGCGTCCGTGACGGCGTACACCCGCTTGGCCGGTCCCGAGCCCGTGGCGTCCCACTCCGAAGCCACCAGCCCCTCGTCCTCCATCTGGCGCAAATGCCGGTAGATCATGCCCGGCGGCGCATCGCCCTTTAAAAATCCATACTCGCCGATATGTTGCAGCAGCTCATAGCCATGAGACTGCCCGTCCAGCAGCGCCATCAGAATCGACGGCTGCATGTAGCGTTCCTGTTTGCCGCCGCCAATTTTCTCGGACATCGCCTCCACTCCTTGACATAGATACTACAAACACATATGTTAAACTCAACACCAAACAGGGCACCGGCCCCATCGGAGGAAATCATGGCCAAGATTTTTGCGCGTGAGCGCCGCAAGATCGAACAGGGTGAAAAGAAGCCTCGTTTCCGCGTGGTGGCTGCCACGGGCGACATCAAGTTTTTTGTCGAACACATCCGCAAGCGCGAACTGGAAGCCATCGCTGTGTCCGTCGGCGCAGAGCTGGTGTATCTGCCCACCGACCCGGCCGGCGTCGGCGGTGGGAAAGAAGCCTAGGAAAAGAGAAGAAAGAGAAGAAAGAGAAGATGCCTCCGGCGGCCGGGAGGGGGTACCCCCCTCCCGGACCCTCCCTTCTGTGGCGGCGTTTTGTCCGGCCAAGCTTTGCTTGGCCGGACAAAACGCCGCCACAACATGGTGGGACCGAGAAATATTGGACGATACGCGGCTGGCCGGTGGCTCAAGCGCCCATACCGGCGGCCCGTCTTCCACCCGCCCGGTCTCCCCTGTCCTGTCGCTCTTCCTCGAACCTGTTCGGCCCGTCCCCGGGCCGAGGGCAGGTTGGGGGCGGAATTTGCGGGCGGCGGGTTGCCGGGCTTTGGCGGCAGCCTGCCGCCCGTAAATTCCGCCCCCATCTTCGCCAACCAGCCAGCCAACGCCCCAAACCCCTTCCAACTCCTTCTCCCGCCAAGGGGGTCCGGGGGGGATTATCCCCCCCGCCGCCGGAGGCATCCTCTGTCTTCACCGCGCCTCGCGCTACTCGTCCTTGTACACAATCGTGCCGACGTGCTCGCCGTTGAGCGCCGCCAGGATATGCTCGGGGTGGCGCAGGGCGTCGATGACCTGGAACTGTTTGATGCACTTGCTGTGCTTGAGGAAACGCAGCACGGGCCGTTCCACAATGAGATCGTCGAGGTTGAGGGCCGCCAGTTCGGATACCGAGATGCGGCCGTAAAATTCGAGCTTTTCGTGGTCCTTGGCCTTCTTGGGATCGTCGCTGTACAGGCCCTTTTCGTCCTTGAGGTAAATGAGCGACTTGGCTCCGATGTTTTCAGCTAAGAGGAACGCGCCGGAGTCGGTGCGATGCGGCGGAATCATGCCTTCCTCGGCCGGGTGCTCGAAGAAGCCGTAGGGCGGGATGCCCGGGGTGATGGGCAGATAGCCGAGCTGGCAGAACATGGTGAGCTGTTCGAGGTGGTCGCCGTGGCCGATGCGCACGCCGCCGTGTTTGGCCAAAAGGACCGAGAGGATCTCGGCGTTTTGCGAGGCCACCTTGTCGCCGAGCTTGGACAACACGCCGGTCGGCATGCCGAGTTCCAGGCCGATGTTGTAGATATGCCGGGCCCGGGTGCCGCCGCCGGTCATGAGGATGATCTTGTGCTGTTCCTTGGCCTTGAGCAGTTCGTCGAGGATGGGGAGCAACGCCTTGGCTCCCCGGTCCATGATGGACTGGCCGCCGATTTTGAGCACATTGACGTCAGGGTGCATCCGGAACACTTCCCGCTGGCCCTGACTGGCCAAAAGCGCCCGGCTGACCAGGGATTCACCCATGAGCGGCGATTCGATATGCAGACGTCCGCCTTCCTCTTGTTCCTTGATGAGCTTGCCCATTGCGCCCCCTCTCTCTTGGATTAATTTGAACAGAATATACTTGTCTGTATATCCTTGAAGAGTATAGGGCGCAAGAGGGAACAGCTGGGATTGGGAAGAACTAGCCGCCCAGGGCCATGGCGTAGAGCCGGGCCAGCATGGCCTGGGGCAGGGTGGCGTTCCACAGGCCCAGGGCGTGGGCAACGGCGTAGGCCAGGGCAAAGACGCCGCATGCGCCGGCGGCCGTGGTCCACCAGGGGACGGGGAGGCCGGCGAAGACGAAACGGACGGCGCTTTCCCGGCGCGGGCAGGCGACGACGCAGGAGGCACAGGCGGTGCAGGTCATGGGCCGGGGGCTGGCGTCGATGGGGATGTCCATGGGGCAGACCGTGCGGCAGCGGCCGCAGCCGGTACAGGCAGCAGCGTCCCGGGCAAGGGCTGTGGGGCCGACCTTGGCCAGAAGGCCGAGCAGTGCGCCGTAGGGGCACAGCCAGCGGCAAAAGGAACCGCGAAAGACCAGGCCGAGTCCGGCCAGGCCGGCCAGGATCAGCAGGGCCTTGGCGCTTGGGCTGGCAAAAAAGAGCAGCAGTCGGGCGTCGGCTGTGATGTTGTAGGAGGAGCGCAGGAAGGCATCGACGCCGGCGAGGTCCATGCCAAAAAACGTGGTGAACAGAAAAAAGGCCAGGAGCAGGTATTTGGGCAGGCCCAAAAGCGCGTTTTGGCGCGGACCAACGCTGCGGGCCAGTTTCAGGCGTTGTCCCAGGCGGCCCAGGCGCACGGCCAGGAACCCAACCGGGCAGATATGGCCGCAAAAGGCCTTGCGAAAGAGCACGGCCATGACGATGGCAGCCAGCAGAATCCACAGGCCGGCCGGATGCACGGGATCAAAAGAGCCGGCGGCGAGCAGGCGGCGCAACCCCAGCAGGGCGCTTATGGGCAAAAAGCCCTCCACCCCGGCCGGCCGGGACGCCGCATCGGCGCTGCCGGCCGCGACAGCCAGGCAAAACCGGACAAATTGCACCCCGACAGCCAGGGTGGCGACGAAGAAAAACCATTGGGGCAGGCGCACAAGGGCCTTGGGCGTGGGGCGGTACGACATGGGAAAACCTTGGAAGAATTGGGTTCCGGCGGGAAGGAGGACGCTTCACGCGTGTACAACAGACGTCTGTCCCCCAAAAGCGTTCGTGGGCCAGGACCCGCCCGCAAATGCCGAAGCGCCGCCTTGTCGGGGCGGCCTAATCGGGCAGGCGATCGGGCAGGACGCGGCGCAGGGTATTCCAGAGATCGTCGGTGGTAAAGGGCTTGGTCAGATAGGAGCTGACCTTGGCGGCATCGGCCTCGGCCAGATTGGCGGCCATGGCCTCGGCCGTGACCATGACAAAGGGCATGTCGGCCAATGCACCGTCGCCGCGTACCCGACGCAGGAGATCGATGCCTTTCATACGCGGCATGTTCCAATCGGAGATAATGCAGTCCACCGGCTCTGCAGCCAGCAGTTCCAGAGCCTGCCTGCCGTCGCACGCCTCCAGGACATCGGTTGCGTCGGAACCGAGCATCTTGCGAATGATCCCCCGCATCACTTTGGAGTCATCGACCACCAGGACCCGAAGCCGCTTATCCATGCCACCCGCCGATTATACTTTGATGAAGTTATCCTTGAAACGACACCGGGCACTTTTGGGTGTTTTACCAAAAAAAGCAAGCCCAACCATCGCCGCAGTGCCCGAGAGGTCCTTTGCCCGGGCACTGCATATCCGGCAACCGATCGCAAGCCTCTGCCGCATGGCCGACGCCGGGCTCATCCAGCCGCAGCCACCGACACCTTGCACTTTTTCAGATACATGCAGGGATTATAAGAGAGCTTGGCCTTGCGCAACCCTTCGTCGCCCAAATCCTGCTCGCGGTTGACCAGGGCATAGGGCTGGCCGGAGTCGGCCAGAAACATCTGGTTAATCGCCTGATAGACGCCCTTGAAACCGGGCCGGCCCTTTTCGAAGTGGATGACCAGCATTTCCGGGGTGAGCGCCTCGGCCACGGTGTAGGCGATCATCTCGCCGTCCACCCGGATGGCCCCGCCAACCAGGCCCGGCATCCGGTCCCAACTCTGGAGCACCCGCACGATGGCCTGATTCTCGGCCAAAAGCGCCCCGGAGTCTAAAGGATCGCGCCAGGCAAACCACTGGCGCTGCAACTCCAGGGTCTCTTCCACGCAGTCCGGGGTCAACGCCTTGTATTCATAGTCATAGGTCCGCTGAAACTGGCTGAGCAGATTCTTTTTCTTGTGGAACTTGTTGCCGCGCAGTTCCACCAGTTCCGGCACGCTGTAGACGTAGTCGTCATGGTCCCGGGCTTCTTCGGTGGAAACCCGGTCCGGCATGGCCTCGGAGAGGATCTCGCACAGCCGTTCCGGCACCCGGATGAAATCCAGGCCCTGGGCCAGACACGGACAGGCGCTCCAGTCCACGTCGGACCACGGCCCAACCGGCGCCCAGAAGACCTCATAGGGTTTGGTTTGCAAAATCCAGACATGACTTTCACCAAACCGCCACGTCAGGCCGTATTCCTCAGCCCACCCCCACAGGTTGCCAAAACTGTAGTCCGACACCTTCTGCGGGCACTTGGCCAGCCGTTCCAGATATTCGTCGCGCCGGGCGAGCGAAATCGCTTCAAATCCGTCTCGCATCTCACTTCCTCGTCTTGCCGCCACCCATGCCGAAACGCGCCCAATCAGCGAAACGGTATACCCCAAGGCACACCATCGCCTGCGCGGCCTGGGAAACGAACATGGAAATCCACACGCCTTCGGCCCGTCCAAAGAGCCTATGCCCCAGATACAGGGCCAACGGCAACCGCACGAGCCAGATGGAACCGCCGGTGACGAACATGGTGTACAGCGTCGCCCCGGCCCCGGTCATGGCCCCGATGAGTATAAGGCCGGCCACGGTAAAGGGAATGGCCGCCACGTTATATCGCAAATACGAAACCGCCTCGGCCGCCACGGCCGGGTCCGGCGACAGAAAGGCCGCGGCCTCGGGCAAAAACGGCCACAGGGCCAGTCCCAGCAGCGAGACCGCCGCCACTCCGGCCACGGCGATGCGATAGCCCACGCGCCGGGCATCGTCCGGCCGGCCGGCCCCGATCAGGTTGCCGACCAGAATCGAGGCCGTGAAATTAAAGGCCATGGGCGGCAAAAACAGGATCGATTCCAGACGCATGCCGGCCGACATGCCGGCCAGGGCAGCCACGCTTCCGGTCGGCAGGGAGCCGGTGATGGCAAAGAGCACCAGATAGCCCGTGTGCCACACCACCTGCATCAGGCCCGACGGCCAGGCTACCTTGAGCAGATAGGAACTGGCGCAACGCACCCAGCGCCAGGGCGGGAACTCCCGGCGCGAAAGCATCCCCAGCCGCAACAAGGCCAGGAAATTAAAAATCATTCCAGCCGTGACCGAGACAAAGGTGCTCCAGGCCACCCCGGCATAGCCGTAGTCCGGCCACCCGAACATCCCCAGGCCGAATCCGAAGTCACCGGCACCATTGAGGATGGCCGCCAGACCCCAGGCGAAAAGCGGCACCATGACCATCCGGCGCGCCCGAAACAGGGCATTGGCAATGATGAAAAACGACTGGATGGGCAGTAAAAGCAGCAGCACGGTCAAAAAATACCGGGCGGTCGGCCGGATCGGCTCCGGCACCTGGAGCAGGCGCAAAAACAAGTCGCGGGTGAGCATCCCGCCAACCAAAATAGCCAGCGAGGCAGCCACGCCGGCCAAGAGACACAGCCAGACATAGCGATTGGCCCGGGCAAAACGGCCCGCGCCCTCGGACTGGCTTACCGCCGCCACGGCCCCGTTGGCCACGGCGGCGGCCAATACCTGGAAAAAAAACATGGCCTGGGCCAGGACGCCGATGGCCGCCTGGGTCTCCCGATCAATGCGTCCGCCGACATAAACGTCCACGAAACCGATAAGAAACGTCAAAAACATCATGAGGATCTGCGGCCAGGCCAGGGACCAGATTTCGCGGAAACCCACCCCGGCGGCCAACAGTCCGTCCTTTTTTTCCATCAACCCTCCACGTCCGTGAGCACGGCGTCTGGCGATACGGGACGCCGGAACCAGGGTCAACTCCCCCCTTGGCATTTTCGGCCCGCAAAGGATAAGACATCGGCAGCAGGACGCCAGGGGCTTTCTGCAATGGAGGGGCAATGCGCGACATCAGGGCCGTACAACGGCTGCATTTATGGCTTGAAACCGGCGACGGCATGATGCTTGGCCTGGGCAGAATTCAGCTTCTGGAGCTGGTCGAGGAACTTGGGTCGCTTAACAAGGCCGCAGCAGCCATGGGCATGTCCTACCGCGCCGCCTGGGGGCGCATGAAGCAGACCGAAACCGTGATCGGACAGCCGTTGGTCGAGCGCTCCGGGCCGAAAAAAGGTTTTCGCCTGACCCCGCTCGGGCACGACATCGTCACGATGTTTCGCACCTGGCACCGGGACGTGGAACTCTATGCCGTGGGCCGGGCCAAAGAACTGTTCCCCTGGGGCACCGAACCGTTTGCCGAGGATGCGCCCAAGACTTCCTCAACGGGCTAGGCAGCTCCCGTGCTTTTCAGCCTTCGCATTGCGCTCAAATCCCTGGCCACCCACAAGATGCGCACCGTGCTGGCCATGCTGGGCGTCTTTCTGGGGGCATTCGCCCTGACCGGCGTGCTGCATATTTCCCTGGCCATGGAACAAAAGGCCGTCGAAGAAACGGAAAAACTCGGCCCCAACCTGCTCATGGCCATGACCGGCAACATCCGCTTTCGCCGGGGCGACATCCGCCCGGATGCCGGCAATACCAACTTGAAGCTCCCCGATGCCATCGCCCTGCTGCGCGGCCTGCCGTCAGCCGTGGACGGCGTGCCCTTTCTGAGCTTTCCCATGCCCATCCGGTCGGCCAACAAAAAAATCATGTGCCAGGTGGTGGCCACCTGGCCGGCCTATCCGGCCATCCGGGGCAACATCCCTCAATACGGCCGTTTTTTCGACCAGTCTGAAGAGGATGCCAAGGATCTGGTCTGCGCCTTGGGGCCGGCCATCGCCACCCGGCTGTTCGGGTCGGCCGAGGCTGCCGTTGGCCAGTCGGTGTTTATTTTCCGGGCCAGACTCCAGGTGGTCGGCGTCATGGAGGAAAAAGGCTCGGACATCTCCGGGGCCAACCAGGACGAACAGGTCTTCGTGCCGCTTTCCACCTACATGCGGCGCATGTCCAACAAGAACTACATCCATGGCGTGTATCTGCGGCTGGCCGACGGCGCGGATTTCGACGCCGCCCGGGAGGCTGCGGCCAGCATCCTGCGGCGGCGCCACGAGATCAAGACCGACAAGGGACAGGCTGACGACTTCAAGGTGCTGACCGGCAAAGACACCATGAACCTCAAGCAGCAGGCCCTCGATCTGGTGCAGACGCTCGGGTTTATCAGCTCCTCGCTGTCTTTTGGCATCGGCGGCCTTGGCATCCTGTCGATCATGATCCTGCTGGTGCGGTCCAGACGGCTGGAAATCGGCATCCGGCGGGCGGTCGGGGCCAGACGCGGGGACATCATCCGCCAGTTTCTCATCGAATCCGGCCTGATGGCCACGGTCGGCGGAGCCGCCGGCACGGCCGCAGCCCTGGCCGTGCTGCTGGTGGTCTATAAGCTGGGTGAGTTCCCGAGCGTCTTTAACCCGCTCCTGATCGGCGGCGCGCTGGCCGGCTCGGCCATGCTCGGCATCCTGGCCGGCGCCTACCCGGCCTGGCAGGCGGCCAATGTCGAGGTGTTAAGCGTGCTGCGGGACGAGTGAGGTCTTAGCGCCCGGTCACAAACCCCATTTCGCGCTCGGCAATGGCGGCCCAGTCAAAGGTGGCGGCGCGCTCCCGGGCCTCGGCCACGGCGCGTTCCCGGCGGGCCGGATCGTCCAGCAGGGCCAACACTTCGGCGGCAAAGGTCGCTTCGTCCTCAAGCTCGGTCTTGACCATGCCGGTGGGGAAAATCTCTCTATAAATCGGCAGATCGTAGGCCACCACCGGCAGACCGCTGGCCATGGCCTCCACCGCCACCTGGCCGAAGCTCTCGTAGTGGCTGGGCATCAGAAAACAGTCGGCCGCCTTTAACAGCCGCACCTTGTCCTCGCCCTGGCGAAACCCGAGCAGATCGACGCTGCCGGTCAGGCCGGCCGCCGCTACTTCCTGCTTGAGTTTGCCAAACCACCAGTCGCTGCCGCCGCCGATGACGCCAAGGCGGCTGCCCGGACGCACGTCGCACACCCGCCGCCAGATGCGCACGAGATCATACAATCCCTTTTGCGGATGCAGCCGCCCCAAAAAGATGCCGTCGTAGACCGGCGTGTCCGCAGCAGCCTTCACGCCATCGAAAAAAGCCATGTCCACGCCCATGGTCACCACATGGACGCGCCCTGCCTCGGCCCCCATAGCCACCAGCGAGTCCTTGTCCAGCGAATTGAGCACCAGCATGGCGGCCCCGAACCGCTTGGCCAGCCATACGCTCATCCACTGGGCCAAATAATACAAAACCCCGCGAATCGAAGGCAGCTTCCACTTGCCCCCGAAAACGTTCTCATAGCCCTTGAACGGATTCGGGGCGATCAAAAACACGCACACCACCAGCCGCGCGGCCGGATTCCTCCAGCGGCACAACAAGGCCGGCAGCAGATCGAACAGGAAATCCGACGGCGCATAGACCGCGTCCACACCCTTGGGATAGCGGGCAAAGGGGCAGGTCAGGATGCGCCACAGATACACGGCCAGCACGTTCCACAAGCGGTCCGATTCACTGGTAAACGGCTCCCAATGCACCTGCCACGCGGCGGTCACGCCCTGGGACTCCAGCACGCCAATCTCGCGCCGGGGCAGCAGCATCTTAAGCTCCACGCCCTGCGCCAGCCAGCGCCGGGCAATCTCGGCAAACCGGACCTCGCTGCCGTCCCGATTCTTCGTATTCACCCGACCCATCGCCGGTACGAATATGCGCATATGTGAGTCCTTATTGATGGTGGAGAAGGAGGAAGACCTGGGGGAGGGAACCCCTTTTGGGGAAAAAGGGGTTCCCTCCCCCAGACCCCCACCTTCCCCAAAAGCTTTTAAAGGGGGTTACGGGAAAAGGATCTGTTGCCGGCAAACCTTCGCAGGCCGGGGCAACACACTTTTTTCAAAATACAATCATCCAGTCGAGCCTGCTGCATCCAAACCACGCCGACTGCACATTCGAAATGTTGTTTTCGCTTTCTGACAGGTTCTGCGGCGCAAAAAGCGCTTCGAGCCATGCCCCGCCGCAGGCAACCCTATCCGGTCGCTCCGGCTCCAAGCCCCTTCGGCCCCGCTTCGGGGCCGTGGCGAGTTGGGGTCGGCATGTGGGCCGATGAGCCTGCCGCGCCAGCGGCGGCAGCATCGGCCCACATGCCGACCCCATCTTTCTCCCGCTGCCGCCTCCACCACCCCGCTTCCTACATCACCGCCCGCCCAGGCGGGGGGTCCGGGGGGATCATCCCCCCGGCGGGTGCAGGGCAGCGCCCTGCCGGGGTCTGGGGCAGCGCCCCAGCAGGGTCCGGGACAGCGTCCCGGCGGGGTCCGGGGCAGCGCCCCGCTCTTCCCCGCTTATTCGCCCAACGTCTTCTCGTAGACCGCTTCCAGGCGGGCGGCCACGGCGGGCCAATTGAGTTCTTCGGCAATGAGCCGTCTGGCGTTGTCGCGTTTGCGGTCGCGGCCGGCCTCGTCGGTCAGCGCGTGGACAATGGCCCGGCCGAAGGCGGCGGAGTTGCCGACGGGCGCGGTATAGCCGCAGTCATGGGCTTCCATGATGCGTTTGATTTCGCCCACGGCGTTGGACACGACGGGCACGCCCGAGGCGAGATAGTCGCCAAAGCGGATGGGGAAGCGGGCCTTTTCGATGGGGTCGTCGTCCATGGGGAGCAGCAGCGCATCGGAGGCGGCCAGATAGCGCGGCACGTCGGTGGGGGGTTTCTCGCCGATTTTCACGATATCCGGGGCGAAGCGTTCCTCGTAGGGCTTCATGCGGGCCTTGAAGTCATCGGAAATGTGCATTTTGCCGAGGAACAGGAGCTTGACGCCGGGCACAGCCTCGCGGGCGACGGCGTAGGCGTCGAGGAGCGCGAACAGCGATTCGGTATAGGTGTGTCCCATGGAGAGCAGCATTTTGTCGTCGGGGGCAAGTCCCAGGGCCGCCCGGGCGGCGAGCTTGTCCGGCATATCGAGCCGGACGGTCGGGCAGTTGGGGATGTAGTGGATCTTATCGTCCGGCAGACCGGCGGCGCGAAACTTCTGGATGAGGATTTCGCTGGCGGCCGTGGCCTGATCGGCCAGGCGGGGCAGGTGGTCCTCGGTGAAATTGTAGAGCAGGCGCACGGGACCGGGGTGCTGGTCGATAAAGCCGCCTTTCCACATGTCGTCGTGATCGAGGACGATCTTGACCTTGGGCTTCAGGATGCTGGTCACCAGCGTCGGGAAGCTGATGGGATGCAGCGGAAAGGCGAAGGCATGCAGGATATCCATGGGCGTGCGCAGACACTCATGGGTGTTCAGCAACATACGCAGGGTATGGCCGGTGTGATAGGTCGCCACATTGACGCGGGGAAGAAAGCGGATACGCAGCCCGCCTTCCTTGCGCTCAGTGGTGTGCAGGGTGGCTTCGCGCGAGGCGCACACCAGGGTCACGGTGTGGCCACGGTCAGCCAGATGGCGGCCCAAGTGGTAGCACCGAAAGTAGGTGCCGTAGCGTTCCGGATTGTGATTTAAAAACAGTATATTCATTAGAGATTCGTTTTGACGAAGAGTTTTTCCGGAAGCGCCCGCACGACTGTCATGATGGGTCGCCAGAACCAGGGGGTGTAGAGGATGGACGTCTTGTCGTGGATGGCCTTGTGGATATCGGCCGCCACCCGGTCGGGCGCGGCAGTCAGGCGGGCCGGAGTCGGAGCGGCGGCGGTCATGCGGGTCCTGGTCCAGCCGGGCAGCACGGTCAGGACGTGGACGCCTGTGCCGGCCAGACGGTGGCGCAGACCGGCCAGGGCCACGGTCAGGCCGGCCTTGGCCGCGCCATAGATGTAGTTGCTCTTACGGCCGCGTTCGCCGGCCGGGGACGTGAGGCCGACGATGGTCCCATGGCCGCGCCGGGTGAAGCGGTCGGCAGCGATTTCAAGGAGCGACAGGGCAGCGGTGAAGTTGGTGTCCACGACCATGCGGGCGGCGGCAAAGTCGCTTTGGCAGGCCTTCTGGTCGCCAAGCAGGCCAAAGGCAATGACCAGGACGTCGGGCATGGGGTCCAGGGCATCGAAAAAGCCGGCATGGCTGGCGAAATCCAGGGCGTCAAAGGGGCGCACAGCCACGGGCACGTCGCTGGCCTTGGCTATTTCCCTGGCAGCGACACCCAAACGCTCCTGATCGCGCGAGGCCAGGACGAGGTTGGCCGTGTCCTTGGCCGCGAACTGCCGGGCCAGAGCCTGGGCGATATCCGAACCGGCTCCGAGGATGCACACCGTGGGCGGGGTGCCGTCCGGGGTGAGGCCCTTGGGCCGTTTGGGCGGCAGGAGGGTGTTTTTGAGCAGACGCAGGCCGAACCGGGCGTAATTGGCCAGAATCTTGGGGTTGCCGCCGGCTTGGACCAGCTTGCGGCCGATGTAGGACGGGCGCAGGTGGAAATCGAGCAGCGTTTTTTTGCGAAAGGCCTCGATTTCCTCCATGGACAGCGTGGCCGTGCCGACGGTTGGGGCATTGAAATAGTCTTTGCCCAGCACCGAACCGGGGAGCAGACCTTCTTCCCGGGCGATTTCGTTTAAGCGCGTGCCATAATAGGGAATGGCGATGTGCAGCTCGAGGAAATCGTTGTCGAGCTCGAAGATATGCCGGCGCGTGGCTTCGAGATGTTCGCGGCCTTCCCAGGGGAGTCCGATGAGGAAGAAGCCGAAGGTGAGAAGCCCGGCTTCCTTGGCCCATTTGGTGGCCTGGATGTTGTCGTTGATTGTTGTATTCTTGTGGATGCGGGTCAAGGTCTCGGGGCTGCCGGACTCGTAGCCAAAGGCCACCAGCCAGCAGCCGGCCTTTTTCATGAGGACCAACGTGTCGGCGTCCAGCGGCTTGACCTTGGAGTTGGCCACCCAGCGGATCTTGCCGCCAAGAGGGGAATTGAGGATGGCCTGACACACGGCCTTGGTCCAGACCGGGTCAAAGGTGAAGGTGTCGGACTTGAAGAAAAAGTCGCGGATGCCGTGGTTGTCGTAGCAGTCGGTCAACTCGGCCAGGATGTTTTCCGGAGAGCGCAGGCGCAGCTTCTTGCCGGAAATCTTCGGGGTCATGCAGAAGATGCAGGCCGAGGGACAGCCGCGCGAGGTGGCGATGGTGGCCTGGGGTTCGCCGGTGTCCGGGCGGGCGTAGAGGGCGTTTTTGATGAGGCTGCGGTCGGGAAAGGGCAGGCTGTCGAGATCGGTCTCCCACGAGGCGAAATCGGTCTTGGCCCAGCCCTCGCCGTCCCGGTAGAGGATGCCGCGAATGGCCGGCACAGCAGCCGGATCGTCAAAATGAGCCTGGGTGAGCTTGCCGACGATGAAATCCGACTCCAGGCCGATTAAATAGGTGACGTCGCTGAGATCGAGTTGGGCCAAAAGGGCCGGGGCGGGATCGAAAAAAATCGCGCCCTTGAGCATGACCATAAGGTCGGGCTTTCTGGCCTTTAATTCGCGCACCAGGACGAGATCGTGAAAAATCGTGGAGTTGGTGATGCTGACGAAGATGCCGTCCGGGTTTTCGCGGTCAAAATCGGCCAAGAGATCGGCCGGGGCGCAGCGCTCGGTCTGGTAGTCGCGCAAAAAGACGGCAAAGCCTTCTTTTTTAAGGGTGGCGGCGGCATAGCCCAGGTCATTGGGGGCGCGCATGGACGTGGCCGTGGACTGTTCCACGTTGCCCTGGGAACGGTCCTCGCCGCGCTGGTAAAACCGCCCGGGCGGATAGAACAACATGATTTTCTTCATGGATTCCGGACACGCTCCACATACAGGATAAGGTAGAAACTGACGATCCAAAGCACCAGCGAGGCCTGGATGAAGCCGTCGCGCAGGAGCACCAGGGTCGGTGAACCGCTTTTGCACTCGACAAGCGTAATCTGCAAGTAGCGAAGGACGCCCAGGATCACAAAAATCGCGGTCAGGTACAACTTGTCCGAGCCATGCTTGGCAATGACCTCGGGGGAAAGCGTGTAGAGGATGTAGCTGACGATGACAACCGCAGCCATGAGCATCATGGAGGCGGTGACGAACTCCAGATTGTAGCCGTCAAGGGACCGGCGCGTTTTTTCGCAGCCGGCGGCGGACAGGAGCAGGTCGTCGCGGCGTTTGGCAAAGCCGAGAAAAAGCGCCAGCAAAAAGGTCATGAGCACGATCCAATGGCTCGGCGTAATGCCGGTGACCACGCCGCCGGCAAACACCCGCAGCACGAAGCCAATGGCGATGCAGGCCAGATCAATGAGCGATTTGTGCTTGAGGGCAAAACTGTACAGGACATTGATGGCCAGATAGCCGCCCAGGATCAGGGCAAAGCCGCCGGACCCAAGCAAAGCCGTCAGCCCGGCCGCGCCGGCCAGGAGCACCCCGGCAAAGGCCAGCCCCTGGCCCGGAGTCAGCGCGCCTGACGCCAGGGGCCGGTTGCGCTTGGTCGGGTGCGCCCGGTCTTCCTCGATGTCTTTTAAATCATTGACGACATAGACGGCGCTGGCCGCCAGACAAAAGGCGGCAAAGGCCAGACAGGCGCTAGAGAGCGCCGCCGGGTCGGTCAGCTTCCAGCCGAAAAAGAGCGGCAGGAAGACAAAGGCGTTCTTGATGTATTGGTGCGGCCGGGCAAGCTTTATATAGGCTGCCGGCCGCGACGCTGGCTTGGACATAACACTCCAACCGGCTCTCGTCCGGCAGGCCGGACCATAGCCGGGATCGGCCCGGGCTTCAATCGCTGCGGCCGGCCTTGCCCCGACCGGGCAGCAGATCGGGCAGCCAAAGGACCAGGGCCGTGAGGATCAGGACGATCCAGGCCGCATGCATGACGGGCACCAGCCGGGCCATGATGGCCTCGTCGCGGTACAACAGTTCGGCCGGTCCGGAAGCGCCCGGCGGCAACGCATAGACATTGAGAAATCCCAGGCCCTTGACCGGCTCCAGGACCTTCCCGCCAACCGTCAACTGCCAACCCGGATGAAACGCTTCGGAAAAGACCAGATAGCCGCCGCCGGCTGGCAGGGCCAACTGGTAGCGCCCGGCGTTTTGCCGGGTATAGGCCACGGCCGGGCTGGCCGGGCCGGCTCCAATGGCGGCGGCAGGGGTCGAAAGCTCCACGGCGTCGCAGGCCACGTCTACTGGGCCGTCCAGGGCCAGATGCACCAGCCCGGCCGCGTCGGGCGAAACCGGGCCGGCATCGACGGCATTCATGCCGTCGCGGGCAAGCGTCAGCCGCCGGCCGTCGGCCAGAGCCACCTGCTCCCCGGCCTTGCCGACCAGCCGCACGACGGTCTGGTAGGTTCCCGGCTGGGGCACGGCCAGCTCCAGCCTGGCCGGCAACCGGGCCGCCGCGCCAAAAGACAGCACCGCTCCGCCCGGCACCGGGGTGTGGGCGACCAGGCGCATGGGCTGGTTGGGCGAATTGACCTGGGAGGCAAGCTGGGCCTGGCGCATGGCGAACCGGATGGTGACGCTTTGCGCCGGGCCGGCGATCTCGGAGACGACCTTGCGCTTGTAGACGTCTTCCCAACGGTCGTTGTGGGTTCCCTCGACCCGGTACAGAAGCCTGGACGGACCGCCGTCCACAGACACCGAGGCGGCCACATAAGAGGTCACGACCTTGTCGCCAAACAGGCGCGGGTAGCTTTCAAGGGTCAGCGAGGCCACCGGCTCCGGGAAATTGACGGTGTAGACCGCTTCGCCCGGGGAATCGCCCTCAACGGCCACAACCCCGGCCCCGCGCGGATCGGCCAGATCAATCCGGGCGTTTTCGCTGGTCGCCGTCACAGGCGCGCCTTGGGCCAGAAGCGGCACGAAAAGCTCCGGGGCCATGGGCGAGACCGGCGAAACCGCGGCCTCCTCGGCCTCGGCCGCCAGCCGGACGTCTCCCCCGGCCACGACCGCCACCCGGGCCACGGCTGCGTCGTAGGCATCCTCGGGCACGGCCAGCAGGCCTGAGACGACAACACCCCGGCCGGGAATGGCCACTTCCAGGGCATGAGGCGGTCCCGGCTCAAAGGTGGCCGTGCCGCAGTCGATCCAATCCAGGCCCCGGCCAAGCGGGCCGGCGGCAATCTCGGCCACGGGGGCGTCATCGAGGCGGACCGTGGCCGGGCCGGCATAGCTCTCCGACCCGGCCCGCAGGAACAACCGCCAGGAGCCATGACCGATCAGGGCAAAGCGCACCGTGCCCGGGCCTTCGCTGACCTTGGCCGACTTGTCGAGGGGCGAACCGCCGTGGCGGGGATCGTCAAGGGCGCGCGGAGTGAGCGGGCCAAACGCGCCTTCGGCCACAGCCTCGGCCGCCGGCAGGTAGGCATCGGCCGGGAGAAAAGGCAGGAGCAGCTCCGGGCCGCCCCGCCCGGACAGGGTGACGCCGCCAAACCCCGGGCCCAGGCCGGCCAGTTCGGCTTCGGTTGCATCCGCGCCAAACAGCAGGGCCACATCGGCGGCCTGGGGCCGGGTGCTGTTGGCCAGGGCCAGGAGCAGGGGAAAGCCGCCGGCCGCCAGCCGGGCCTTTTTGGCCAGCCGCAGCCGGGGCAGAAAATCGGTATTGCGCAGCACGGCCTCGGGCGACGCGGCCAGCTCGGGGTCCGGGGTCAGGTCCTGCTGGGCGGCAATGAACGGGCCGATCAGATCGCCCGGATCAAAGAGCGTCTCCGGGCCGCGTTTGGTGGTCGGCATCCAGCCAAAAGGGCTGTAGGACAGATAGGGATTGGTCTGGTTGTAGATGACCCGCTTGACCGCCGCCAGACCGAGCAGCCGGCCAAAGGCGTCGGTAACCGGCCAGGGACGGTGGAGCAGGCCCAGCAGATAGAGGCTGTAGGGCTCGCCGATGTAGGTCGGCCCCATGATGGCGTCCTTGCCAAGCAGGGCGAAATTGCGGGTCAGGCCGTTGTCCGGCGGGTCCGGCACATCGCCGGTGGGGCCGGCGATGGTCGGCCAGACCGTCACCCGGTAGTCTTCCGGATCATTGGTGAAAAACTTCGAGAGCCGGCCCTCGGCCGGGGACAGCGGCTGGGGCATGAGCGCCATGGTCTGGGAGGTGGCGTTTTGCGGCCGGGTCAGCTGCCCGGTCCAGTAGGGATGCAGATACACGGCCAGCGCCCCGGCGGCGAACACGGCCGCCGCAGCCCGGCCCCGGGGGCTTTGCCGGCCGTAGCGCAGCAATTGGGCCAGCCCCAGGCCGGCCAGAAGCGACAGGCCGGCGTAATAGACCGGCAGCCAGCGGGCCGGCCGGGCCATCTGGAAAAAGAGGATCGGGACGCGGTTTAGGAATTTCTCGTAAAAGACCGCCCCGGCCAGGGTCTTGTTGCCGGCCATGCAGATAAACCCGGCCAGCAGACAGAATCCGGCGAAATATTTAAGCCCCCGATTCGGGCCTTTGTAGGCCAGCCCGACCAGGGCCAGTCCGAGCAGGGCCAGGGCGGCGGCCACCCATTCGGGATTGTCCTTGAGCGTGACCGGATAGGCGTACTCCGTGCCCATGCCGTAATTGTCGGTGTGCCCGAGCATGGCCTGGCGCAGCGGCGCGGAATAGCGGCGGTAGATGCCCTGGTAATGGTCGTTGATCTCTTCCTTGGTCTGGTGATGCTTGAAATCCGCCGCATGGATGATGGAACTGGCGGCCGGAACCAGCCAGTGCAGATGGAGAAAAAGGGCCACAAACCCGGCCAGGGCAAAGGCCAACGCCGGCCGGGCCGAACGCCGGGCAATGGTCTCGCCAAGGGCCAGGAAAAAGGTGAACGACCCGTAAAAGACGATGCCAAACGGCGAGGCCGAGCAGGCCAGACCGCCAAGCAGGCCGGCGGTCAGGGTCAGGGCGAAAAACCGGCGCAGCGAGGCAGCGCCTCCCGCCCCGGACAAGAGCGCCAGCACCCAGGGAACCAGGGCCAGGACAAAGCCGCTCTCCTCCACATGCCCGGCCACGGTCATGGAAAACTGGCGCGGATTGAAGGCATAGAGCATGGCCGCCAGCACCGACGGCAAAAGCCCCAGGCCAAGCAGCCGGCACAAGGCCACGATGCCGCCGGCTCCGACGACGGCATAGACCGGTCCCTCCCAGCGCACGATGACCGGGCCGCCGATATGCGATCCCAGGTCGCGGGTGACGAGGTCGAACCAGCGGGTGATGCCGGAAAATGCGCCCGGCGCGCCCATGTCGTACTTCGAGGCCCAGGCGTGCTTGGAGATATCGGCCACCTGCCGCATCTCTTCCGGGAACGGGGTCGGGACCCGGTCCCAGTTCTGATAGACGTGGCCCGGGGTCCACAAGATGCCCCGCCAGGAGAGCAGCGCGAAGACCGCCACGAACAGGAGCGCCCAGTACTGTCGTTTCATAGGGGGAATGTATGAGGAGAAGGAAAGAGGGAAAGGAAGACCAGGGCGCTGCCCTGGACCCGCCGGGGGGGATAATCCCCCCCGGACCCCCTTGTCCGGGTTAATTGACAAAATGTATTACGCATCGTGTTACGCAACGTCGTCAGTTTCGAAAACAAGAACCAAGACACGTTGTGCCTTCGGCGCCGGTGTTGAAGCCCGGGGCATGGCCTGGACCGCTTCGTTGCCCACAAGCCCCTGTGCCGGTTAGCTCCGGTCCCCGGCCTCTTCGCGTCTTTTCGTGCGCACCTTCCGTCCGTCGATTTGGCGTCACGCCCGGTCAAATCAAACCAACTCCAGGTGGGTCCCCAAAATGTCTCAGGCCTTTTGGCTGCCGGAACAACCGTAGTTCCCGTCAACGCTCTACCTCGGCACCCCTGCCAACCGCCGAGCAGATTGTCGGCCAGCGCCAGGAGCCCCTTACAAAATTTCCCCGTTGGGGGGTCCGGGGGCCTCAGGCCCCCGGCCGCCGGAGGCATTTTCGTCTTCTCTTCCCCTTCCCCTTTCCTAAAATCCTGTCTCCAGGGCCGGGCTGACCAGGCACGGCATGACATCCTGTATGTCGGCTGGTGCGACAGAGGCCGGGGCGAGGCGGGTCTTGCGGCCGTGGAGGCTGAGGCGGCCGGTGGCCAGCCAGTGGAGAGCCTGGGGGTAAATGCGGTGTTCCAGGCTCATGATGCGCCCGCCGAGGCTCTGGGCGTCGTCGTCGGGAAAGGCCGGCACAGCGGCCTGGATGACGATGGGGCCGTTGTCCATTTTCTCGTCCACGAAATGGACCGTGGCCCCGGCGATGGTCACGCCGTAGCCGGCGGCCTGGCCCTGGGCGGCAAGGCCCGGGAAGGCGGGCAGCAGGGCTGGGTGGATATTGAGGATGCGGTCGCGGTAGGCGGCCACGAAATCGGCCCCGAGCAGGCGCATGAATCCGGCCAGGACCACGGCCTCGGCCCCGGAGTCGCGCACGGCGGCCAGCAACGCGGCGTCGTAGGCGGCCCGGTCGGGGAAGGCGGCGTGGGGCAGCACGACGGCAGGAATACCGTGGGTGTGGGCGCGGGTCAGGGCGTAGGCGTCGGCTTTGTTGGAAACGACGGCCGTGATGCGCGCCGCCAGGACGCCGTCCTCGATCCGGTCGATAATGGCTTGCAGATTGGAGCCGGAACCGGAGACGAGGACGGCGACGGGCAGGGTCATGACGACGGTCTCGCGTCGGCTATGACGGCTTCGGCCAGGGCCGGCACGGTGTAGGCGGCGGCGCTGACGTCCGGGGTAAAGCCGTATTCGGCCAGGGTGGCGGCGGTGATGGGACCGATGCAGGCGGTTTTGACCTGCGAGGCTTTGAGCACCTCGGCCGGGATCTGGGCGAAGAAGTTTTTGACGGTGGAGGACGAGGTGAAGGTGACGTAGTGGATGTCGCCGGCCTTGATCGCCTCGATCAGTTCGGCCGGGTCCTGGTCCACGGGCCGGGTGTCGTAGACCGGCAGCACGGTGACGGAACAGCCGGCCTCGGCGAGCTTTTCCGGCAGCACGTCCCGGGCTTCGCGAGCCCGGGGAATGAGCACTTTTTTGCCCTGGACGTCGCGGGCCAGCAGCCCCTCGACCACGGATTCGGCCACGAAGCGCTCGGGCAGGAAATCGGCCCGCAGGCCGCGTTCGGCCAGTTTCTTGGCCGTGGCCGGTCCGATGGCCGCCACCTGGATGCCGGCAAAGGCCCGGGCGTCAAGCTCAAGGGCATCCATCTGCTCAAAAAAGCAGTCCACGCCGTTGGCCGAAGTGAAAATAACCCAGTCGTTTTCGTAAAGCTGGGCGATGGCGGCGCGCACCGGGGCGACGTCGGCAAGCGGTGCGATTTCGATGGCCGGGAACTCGAAGCAGCAGGCCCCTTCCTCGGCGAGCAGGCGGGTCAGGTCGCTGGCCTGTTCGCGGCTGCGGGTGACGACCACGCCTTTGCCCAGAAGCGGACGCTTTTCGTACCAGGAAAGCGTCTCGTGCAGCCCGACCACGCCGCCGACCACAAAAAGCGACGGCGGAGCAAAGCCGTGCTTTTTGGCCTCTTCGGGCATGGTGGCCACGGTGGCCACGAGGCTTTTGTGGCGGCAGGTGGTGCCCCAGCGCACCAGCGCCGCCGGAGTGTCGCCGGACATGCCGGCCTTGATGAGATTTTCCGTGATGTGCGGGAGGTTTTTGACCCCCATGAAAAAGACCAGGGTGGAACCGGACTGGGCAAAGGCCTCCCAGTTGAGCGAACTTTCGTTCTTGGTCGGGTCTTCATGGCCGGTGATAAACGACACCGACGAGGTAAACGAGCGGTGGGTGATGGGGATGCCGGCATAGGCCGGCGCGGCCACGGCCGAGGTCACGCCGGGCACGACCTCGAAATCGCAGCCCGCGGCAATGAGCTCTTCGGCTTCCTCGCCGCCCCGGCCAAAAACAAAGGGATCGCCGCCCTTTAGGCGGGCCACCATCTTGCCGGACTTGGCCATGTCCACGAGCAGGTCGTTGATCTTGTCCTGGGGCAGGGTGTGGTCGCCGCCCTTTTTGCCGACATAGTATATTTGTGCGTCTTTGCGGCAGAAATCGAGGAAGGCCTTGTTGGCCAGATAGTCGTAGACCACGACGTCGGCACGCGACAGAAGGTCTTTGCCGCGCAGGGTCAGGAGCCCCGGATCGCCGGGACCGGCCCCGATGAGATAGACTTTGGACATGGATTCGCCTTTGGATGGTTGGCTGTGACGGTACGGCCAAGCGGCATACCGGGGAACGGCCGCCGTTACAAGCGGGATGGCCCGTGTCTGCCCGAAATGTCGGCCCGAAATGTCGGTTCGATGCGCCTTCCGGGCTTACGGCCCGACGCGCCAGCCCGGGACCTCGTCGCACAGGCACCGGTTGATTCCAAGATTGATCACGCAGCTGTCGGCCAGCCGGTTCTCCGGGGCAACGAGCATGGCCGCCCGGCCCTGGTCCGGCACCATGCCGTTGTCATACAGGTAGCGCACCGTCACCACCTTGTTCCCGTCCGGCCGCTTGGCCACGGACTCCACCCGGACTTCATACAGGCCCAGATGGTTGCATTTGGCCCAGGCCGTGTTGAAAAGATGCAGGTATTTCGCTTCGCCGCCGCCGGTTTCCCGGGTGCAGCCGGCCAGCGCGGCCGCAAGCAGGACAAGAGCCAGAAATGCCGGAACAAGGCTTCGCATGAACGCTCCTCGCATCGCATTGGGTTCAGTGGCCCAATTTTTTCCGGTTCTTCCATGGATTCCTGAAAACGGCAACCCCGGAGGCCTTTGACTTCGGGCCGCTCTCGTAGCACAACAGCCCCGATTCCAAAGGAGGTCCGCCGTGCCGACGACCGCTGTGGCGCGCATAGTGTTCCTTGCCGTGTGCTGCCTGCTGTGCTGTGCGCCGGCATCGGCCCAGGACGACTACCATTCGGTGCTTGGCAACGAGGCCGGGGTCTTTCCGGGAGCCGAGTTCAAACGGGTGATCCGTTTTCCCAAAGCGACTGCCGTGCTGTTTGAGACCGGGGCCAGCCCGGCCGAAATCAGCGCCTTTTATACGAAGGATATGGCCGCCCGGGGCTGGAAGGTGGAAGTGAATGACGTCACTGACGGCGCTTCCTTTTTGCTGGCCACCAAAAACGGCCGGCGGGCCATCGTCGAAGCCCAGCGTGGCCTGCCCGGACGCACGGGATTAAGCGTCAGTCTGTAGCCCCCAGGCCCTGCCCCACTCCCATGCCAAGTCCCCAACCCGACGCCGCCCCGGCCAAGCGCCGCTCCCGCCTGCCACGACTGGCCGCCCTGCTGGCCGTCCTGGCGGTGGCCGTGGGTTTGGGCCTGCCCTTGGCCGCCCGGCAGGCCATCGGTCCTGCGCGGCTGCGGGCCATTGCCGAACAGGCGCTAACCGACGCCCTGGGCCGGCAGGTGACCCTGGCCGGCGAGGTGAGCATTGCCTTTACCCCCTGGCTGGGGCTGTCCATGGGACCGGTGACCGTGGCCAATGCGGCCGGTTTTGGCGACGAACCCATGCTCTCGGCCAGAAAGCTCGCCATGACCATCCAGGTCCTGCCGCTTCTGGCCAAGGTGGTCTCGCCCGGGTCGCTTCGGGCCGACGACCTCACCCTCCACCTGCGGCGGCGGGCCGACGGCCGCACCAACTGGGACGACCTGACCACGCCCCAGGACGCCTCGGCCGGTTCCGGCTGGACCGTTGCCCCCCAGCCCCGGGCCATCCGCCTGGAAAACATCTCGGTGCGCTACGATGACGACGTGACCGGCCGCAGCCTGGCGGTCACCGGGGCGCGTCTGCGCACAGGCCTGGGCCAGCCCTTTGATTTCTCGGCCAGCTTCATGGCCGCCGGCATCCTGCCGGACACTTCGCTGGAATGCCACATGCAGGGCCGGGCCTCGCTTGACGCCGACCTTGGCCGCATCGGCCTGACCAACACCCGGGTGGAAACAGCCGTGGTGGTTGCCGCCCCCCTGGTCCCTGGCGGCGCAGTCCCGGCCCGGGTGGTGTCGCGCCTGACGCTCAACTATGACCCGGCCGCCGCCGTCCTTCGCCTGTCGGCCATTGATGCCCGCGCCCGGGCCTGCAACTCACCGGCGAAGCCACGGTGACCGACCTGCCCGGGGCCCCGAAACTGCGCACCGAAACCACGCTCACCGCTGACATCAACGGCAGCTGGCGCGACCTTCTCGGACTGGCCAACCCCGGGGCCAGCGACAGCCTCGTCGCCCCGCCGGCCTCCACCGTCGTCCCGCCTCCGTCGGCCGATCCGCCAAACGCCGCCATCGCCCCGGACCCGGCAACCTCCGGACAGGCCCAAGCGAGCATCCAAGCCTCGGCCGACGCCGCCGGGGTGCGCCTGGAGCGCCTGGACCTCCGCCTCCCCCGGGGGCTCATTACGGCCACCGGCGCGGCAGCCTTTGGTCCAAGGCCGTCGATAACCGGCGAAATAACGGCTGAAGACGTTCCCTTCGACAGCCTGCCCCTGTCGGGCGGCAGCGGCGGCTGGCCAGTCCCCGGCCCATGGATTTTCGGCTGCGATCTCGACGTCCAGGCCGTCGTCCACCGCGCCGCCGTTGCCGGCCTGACCATTCCCACCGCCACAGCCAGCCTGCGCGGCAGCGGCGGCACGGTACGGCTCTATCCGGCTACAGCCGTGCTGCCGGGCGGCGGCGTTGCCTCTATCGACGCCCGGTTGACGGCCACGGGCGGCCCGGACAGCGGCCCTGGCTGCACCATCCAGGCCGCCCTGGCCCCGAGCGGAACCAAAGCCCGGTTTTCCGGCAGTTTGGACGCCACCGGCGCAGCCGGGACCTGGGCGCTGACCAGCCCATCCCCGGCCGCAGCCGCCAAAGTCCTCGGGCTGGCCGCCTTACCGGCCGTGCCGCTTGAAGCCAAGGGACAACTCACCTTCCTGGCCGGGCAATCCGGCCGCTGGTCGGCTTCCGGCCTGGAAGCCAGACTCGGCGGCACGACCCTGCGCGGCCAGTTGGGCGCAGCCGCCTCGCCGCCCGGCTCCCTGGCCTTTGATCTGGCCGTGGAAAGCCTGGACCTCGACCACCTGCCTGTTGCCGGCCCCAGTCCGGCCGCCAGCGGCGAAGCCCTGCCCCAGGCCCGGGGCAAGCTGCGCCTGGACCACCTGACCGGGCACGGCATCGAAGTCCGAAGCACCGTCCTGGACCTGACCCTGGGCGACGGGGCCATGACCGCTGCCGTGGACAGCGCCGAGGTCTACGGCGGCAAACTGACCGGCTCGGTCGAACGCCTGCCCTCCGGGCGCATCGCCGCCGCCCTGCAACTCACCGGGGCCGAGGCCGGCAAACTCCTGGCCAAGCCCGGCCTGCCGCTCTCCGGTCCGATAACGGCCAAATTGGCCTCGAGGCCGCCGGCGCGGCCAAGGGCCATCTCGGCCCGGTGACCGCCAGCCTGGAGGCCGAATCGCCCAAACTGTTTCTCACCCGCTCCGGCCAACGCCTGCCCGTGGTCGCGCCCAAGGCCAGCCTGACGCTCAAGGGCACAGACGATGCCGACGGCTTTGCCGGCGACGCCGTCCTGGCCGTGGGCTCGACCGGGACCGACAGCGGCGCAGGCGCCCTGGGCCTGCGCGACATCCGGGCCAGTCTCGCCGCGCCCCTCTCCCTGGACCCCTCCGGGCGGCTCAAGGAGGCCATCACCGGCAAACTCGACGCCTCGGCCCTGGCCCGGCCAGCCGGCACGGACCGGGACATCCGGTTGGCCCTGGCCGGCCCGCTTACGCTTGACGCCGCCGGCGGCTTTACGGCCGGCGATCTGGCCGTCAATGCCGGACCTGCCCAGGCCACGGCCAAGATTTGGCGCAAGGCCGGCGAGGCCGGGCCGACCCAGTTCACGCTGGAAGCCGGCCAGCTGCAGCCCAGGCAGGTCCTGCCCGCCTGGGGCGTGGCCGTTTCCCCGGAAGTGCCGACGGACAAGCTGGCCAAGGCCTCGCTGTCGGCAGCCGGCACGGCTGACGACAAGACCATCGCCGTAAACAAACTGACCTTTCTCCTGGACGACACCCGGCTCACCGGCCACGGCTCCATGGATCGCAACGATCCCAGCCACGGCAAATGGGAGCTGTCCGTGGACCGCCTGGACCTCGACGCCTATTCCCCGCAAAAGCCCACCACCGGGCCGCCGTCTCTGGCCGAGCGTCGCAAGCCGCTTGATTTAAAGACGCTGCGCGAGGCGGCCCTGGAAGCCAAAATTCATTTCGGCTGGCTGAAAAAAGGCAACGTGCTTTTTGACGCCAACACCGTGACCTTCAATGCCAAGGGCGGACTTTTCACCTACCGCCAGGAGTCGCCGCGCTTTTACGGGGGCCGCCTGTTCACCGAAGTGCGCGGCGACGCCCGGGACACGGCGCTCAAGACCATCGTCGAACTCAAGCTCGAAGGCATCGAGATCGCCCGGTTCCTCTACGACTGGATCGAGGGCGACTCCCTGGCCTCCGGGACCTGCACCTTTGTGGTGGCCGCCCGCACCAGCGGAGCCAACGAAGAGCAGTTGCGCGACAACCTGGCCGGAAACGGCAGCCTGCAAATCACCCGCGGCGAACTCAAGGTGCGCGATCACGACCACAAGGTCGACGGCCAGCCCCAGGAAGAACGGGTTCCCTTCGATGTCTTCTCCTCCACCTGGATCGCCAGGGGCGGCGTGGCCCACAGCGACGATTTCCGCATCGAAGGCCCGCGGATGCTGGTGGCCGGCAAGGGACAGGTGGACCTGCGCGACGAGAGCATCAACCTGTCGCTCATGGCCACCCTGGCCGGCGGCAGCCAGGTGCCGGCCACCATCATCGGCCCGCTCGACGGCCCCAAACTCACCATCGACCGCAGCCGCATCATCGGCGACATGGTCTACCGCGTGCTCCAAGGCATCGTCAGCATCCCTGGCAAGGCCGTCACCCGCATTCTGCAATTGCCGCTGCGGTAAGGGAAGAGGGGAGGAACAAAAGAGTGCCTCCGGCGGCCGGGGGGATGATCCCCCCGGACCCCTGCAAAGGGGAAAAGTGGGGGGAAGTTGCGGCGAGTTGTCGCACGGCTTGAGTAGAAACAGCCGCAAAACCGAATTTCGCCACAGCGACACGAGGCCCCGCGCCATGCCTGTCCCGCCCTGTCCTGACTACGCCGCTACCGCCCTGTACGCCCCGGACGGGTCCGTGGCCGACGTGCGCCTGACCGTGGCCGGCAAGGTGCGCCATCTGGCCGGCCGGGGCGGAGCGGCGGCCGAACGCGACAAGGCCCTGGCCGTTACGGCGGCGGCCGGTCCGGGCAGTCTGCCGGTCTTTGTCGGGGCGGGCCTGGGGGCAGGCATCGCAGCCGTGCGGGAAGCCGGCTTCGCCCCGGTCTTCGTCCTGGACCGGGAAACGGCCATTGACGCGGCAACCGGCGTGCGCGCCCGGTTTGCCAACGACCCGGCCGTGCGTTTTTGCTCCGACCCCGACCCCCTGGCCGCCGCCGCCCAGGCCGCCGACGCCGCCCGAAACGCCGGCTTTGCCCGCCTGTGCCCCATCGCCCACCCGGCCTATGCGCGCTTAAACCCGGACTGGTACGCCGCAGCTACGGCCGGGATCGCCCGCTACGAGGCCCTGCGCCAGAAGATCGGCTACCGCAAATTTTCCGCCCAGCCGCCCCGGGTGCTCATCCTGCGCCGGCCGTATTTCCTGTACCGGGAGATCGAAACGGCGCTCACACGCCTGGGCGTCGCCCATCTGGCCCTGGACATGGGCCAAGGGGAACGCGGCGAGGCCACAACCGTGGAAGCGCTCCTGGCGGCGGTCGCCCGGTTTCGCCCGGATTTCGCCCTGACCGTCAACCATCTGGGGCTTGACCGCCAGGGGCGCCTGGCCGGGCTGCTGCACGACATCGGCCTGCCCCTGGCCTCCTGGTTTGTCGACAGCCCGCGCCTGATCCTCCATGACTATGCCGGGCTGGCCACGCCCGGGACCATGCTCTTTTCCTACGACGCCGACGCTGCCGCCGAGATGCGCGGCCTGGGCTACGCCCACACGGCCTGGCTGCCCCTGGCCACGGACACCGGCCGTTTCACCCGGCGCGCCCCGATTCCCGGCCACCCCTGGCAGGCCGATGTCTCCTTTGTCGGGGCGTCCATGGTGTCCCAGGCGGCCGAGGCCATGGCGAGGCTAGGCCATGTCCCGGCCCTGGCCGCCGTTTTGCCCGGGGCCGCCGCCGCCTTTGCCGCCTCGCCGGAAAAAAGCGCCAGGGACTTCCTGCTGGCCCATCCCGCCACCGCTCCGGGCTACGCCGCCCTGGCCGAGGGCGAGGACCGGCTGGCGGCCGAACAGGCCCTGACCTGGGAGGCCACCCGGCTGGTGCGCCACGCCTGTGTCGGGCAGCTCCTGCCCTTTGCCCCGCTCATTGCCGGAGACGCGGCCTGGGACACGGTTTTCCCAAAGGCTCCTTCCGGCTGGCGGCGCATTACCCCACTCGAGTATTATGAGGAGTTGCCACAGTTTTATCCCCAAAGCGCGGTCAGCCTCAACACCACGAGCCTCCAGATGAAGGGGGCTGTCAACCAGCGGGTCTTTGACGTGCCGGCCTGCGGCGGTTTCGTCCTGACCGACGCCCGGGAGCAGCTCGAAGCCCTGTTCGATGCCGGACGCGAGTGCGCGGTCTACGACCATCCCGAGGCCATCGGGGACATGGTGCGCCATTATCTGGCCCATCCGGCCGAGCGCGCCCGTCTGACCGGGGCGGCCCGGCAGCGCATCCTGGCCGAGCACACCTATGACAAACGGCTTGGCCAATTGCTGGACGCCATGCAAAAGGCCTTCGGTCGGTAACCGAAGGCCTTTTGGCAGACTCTGTTGGCAGGCGGGGTGCCCGTCGGGCCAAGCCCCGAGCTCAGGGGGCCGGGATGGTGAGCGGCTTGCCGGCCGCTATTTTGCGGGCATCGGTCAGGTTGTTGGCGTCCATGAGGCGCTTTTCGCTGATCCCATGGCGCTTGGCGATGGAAGACAGGGTGTCGCCGGGCTGGATCAGGTAGGTCCCCGGACCGGCCGCCCGGGTGGCGGCGGCGCGAACCGTTTTGGACGCCGGCGCGGGGGCAGGAGACGTCTCAACCGCCGGCCGCGAAACGGCCGAAACCGGAGCCATGGCTGCCGGGGCCGGCCTGGCCGCATCATTGAGCTCGCGGCCGGCCGGGGCATTGACGGGCACGGCCGGCGCGGCCTTGGGCGCGGCCTCGGGGACGCTCACCCCGGGCGGCGGCGGCGGCAGGGTATCGGTTTCTTTGCCCAGACGGCCGCCAAAAGGCTTGTTCTGACGGTCAAAAAGTTCGTTGTAGATCACGGCATAGCGACCATACGCATCCTGGTAGACGACGAACTCGGCATTATCCTTGTCATGGCTGCTGCCGGCCTTGATCCAGGCGGCGTGGGCCTCGTTGACCTGCCGCCAGGCCACCTCGGCGTCCTTGCGCAACAGACCGTCGGAGACGTATTGCATGTTGCGCTCCAGCCCGTCGTACTTGCTGCACCCTGGAGCCAACGCCACGGCCAGCCCGACCAGCAGGATGGCCTGGAAAAGCCGGTATTTTCCTCGGAGCATATCAATTCCTCATAGCCCGCCGTAACTGACTTGCGGCACGGTTTGATCATGTGCTGGAAGGCGTGCGTTACATGCCCTGTAACGCAGGGTTCGTCAAATTGCGAGGGGGCTGCGCTGTCCGTCCAGGCGCTCTTAATATGATGCAACAAACTGAAATTGCAGTCTATCCTTCCCCATCAAGCCTGCGCCGGGACCTGCCCTTGTGGGCCTTTGGCCTGGAGGGTTCCTGGCTGCCCCGGCATCTGGCCGGAAAGCTGGCCGCCCTGGCCGCCGTCCGCCCCAAATTCTCCGGCATCGCCGACCGGCTGGCCGCCTGGAACTTTGAACGCGCCCCGCTCGACCCGGTCTTCGCGGCCGATGCCCGCGCCGCCGGCCGCAGGCTCAACGAGGCCCCGGTCCGTCGCAGCCTGCTGCGCGAACTGTGCCGCCGGTTGCGACGTCCGGAAAGCGCCCGCGATTTCGCCGCCCTGGCCGACGCCCCGGACCCGGGTCCGGCTCTGGCCTGGCTCAAGCGGGGCATCAATGATCCCGCAGACGGACTCTTCTGGTGCGGCCGGGGCTTTGCCTTTGCCCTGGCCCGGGGCATGGCCCCCCTGGCCCGGGACATTGCCGCCCGGGTGGGCAGCGATCCGGCCCTGGCCCCCCTCGGCGGCCGGCTGGCGGCCGAGGCGGCCCTGGCCTGGGACGGGCCGCCGGCCATAAAAGCCGCCCTGGACCGGCTCGATGCCGCCTGTTTCCCGCGCTTTGCCGCCCTGGCCGCGGCCGATCTCCTGGCCGAAAGCGGCGATGCCGGCGGCGCGGCAGCCGTCCTGGCCCGGCTCTGGCGAGCGGAAAACTGGCATCCCGACCTGACCGCCCGGCTCTCTACCCTGCTCTGTCCGCCAGCCCCGGTGGCCCTGGAGACCCTGCCCGGACGGCTCCACGTCTTTGTCTACACCTGGAACCGGGCCGAGCTGCTGACGCGGACCCTGGACAGTCTGGCCGAGAGCCGCCTGGGACCGGCCCGGGTCACGGTGCTCGATAACGGCAGCACCGACGACACGGCCGCCGTATGCCGGTCCATGGCCGGCCGGTTTGCCCCAGAGCGTTTCACGGTGCTCCGGCTGCCGGTCAACGTGGGCGCGCCAGTCGCCCGCAACTGGCTGGCCCAGGCGGCCGGCCTTGGCCCGGACGATCTGGCCGCCTACGTGGACGACGACGTGAGCCTGCCGCCCGAGTGGCTGGAAAGCCTTGCCTCGGCCCTGGCCGCCGACAGCGCCGCCGACGTGGCCGGGGCGCGCATTGTGGCCGCCGCCCCGGGCGCCGCCCGGGTGGCCCAGGCGGCCGACGTGCGCCTGCTTCCTCCGGACGCGGCCCACAGCGTGCGCCCGCTCGTCAACTCCGGCCCGGGACCGGACCTGGGCCTGTTGGCCTGCCTGCGGCCCTGCGCCTCGGTGTCGGGCTGCTGCCATCTTTTCCGGGGGCAGGCCCTGGCCGGGCCGGCCCCTTTCGACCTGCGCTTCTCCCCCAGCCAGTTCGACGATCTGACCCGGGATCTGACCGGATTCCAGGCCGGCCGCCGGGCCGTCTACGCCGGGACTCTGGCGGTGGCCCATCACCAGCACGCCGGCCCGGGCCAGGCCCGAAGTCCGGCGGCCGTGGGCCAACTGCTTGGGGCCAGGACCAAGCTCGACGGGCTTTTTCCCCGGGAACAAATGCTGGTCGCGGCCGGACGCGATCTGGATACCGCCTGGGAAAGCCTGGAAAACGGCTGGCGTGCCGTGCGGCAACGGCTGGACGAAAAAAAGACCGGTTAATCGAGCAGATACTGCCGGGGATTGACCGGAACGCCGTCGGCGCGCACCTCGTAGTGCAGATGTGCGCCGGTCGTGCGCCCGGAATTGCCGGACAGGGCGATGAGTTGGCCGCGTTTGACCTGCTGGCCGGCCTTGACCTCGGCCTTCTTGAGGTGGGCGTAGACGGTTTCCAGCCCGTAATCATGGCTGATGACCACGCGCAGACCATACCCGGTCATGGTGTCGGCCTCGATGACCCGGCCGGCTCCGGCCGCATAGACCGGGCTGGCCATGGGCACCTTGATGTCCACCCCGTTGTGGAAATCGCCGCCCCGGCCAAAAGGCGAGGCCCGGCCGCCGAACCCCGAGGTAATAAAGCCCCGGGTCGGCCACAGGGTGGGCTTGGCCAGAAATTCCAGTTTGCGGTCCAAAAGGCTGCGGGCCAGTTCCTGCTGGGCCACTTCCTCCCGGGCCATGCGCCCGCCCAGGGCATCGAGGAAATCAAACAGCCGCCGCCCCAAATTGTCTTCCACGGCCACCCCCGGCAGCCGGGGCACGGACATGCCGCCCAGGTCGCCGGTATCTGCGGCGGGCCGATCGAGCATCACCCCGAGCTTGGCGTTAAACGAGGCAATGCGCCCGGCCTCGTCGCCAACCCGGCGGACCCGGTCGCGCAGACGCATGGCCGCCGCTTTCTGGGCCGCAAGCTCTCCCAGGACAGCCAGCCGCCGCATCGCCAGGACCTCATAGCCGGACTGAAACCGCCACAGCCACGCCCCGCCCATGGCCAGAACAGCCAGGACCGCCAGCGGCAACAGAAACATCCAACGGCGGTAGACGAACAAACGGCGGATGCCGTGTGGGCCGTAGACAAATATTTCGAGTTCTCGTTCGAGCATGGAGATCCGGGCGCGTGGCCGCCGCCTGGGGTTTTTTCCCGGCTACGGCCACGCGCCGGCAGGCGCTTTGATCCGACGGATCGGGACTAGCCGAAAAGCCAGCTGAAAAGGTCGCTCCAGTCAAGACTGCCGGAATAGTCCTGGCCGTTGACCGTAGCCGACCCGGAGACCGTGGTCGAGCCCTTGTCCAGGGAAAAATTCCAACCCACGGTGGTGGCGTCGATAGCCAGGCTGCCGGTCGAACTGACGGTCACGGCGCTGGGGTCGATGCTCCCGGAGGCCGAGCCGTAGGGTGTGGAAAAACTCCACGATCCGGCCCAGGCAGCCATGGGGAGCAGGGCAAGGATCAAAGCCAAGGCACAAAGATGTGTTCGCATGACGACGCTCCTTTGCCCCAAGCCACCCCTCCCGGCCTGGAGCTGGTCCGGTGGCAAAGCCGGCCCTTTATCTGGCTATAAGATGCCAAGCGCCCCTGTCAACCGCCCGCCTCCGGCAAAACCCCGGACGCATTTACACGGCGGCGCGACTCGTCTATCGTGGCAAGAGTCTGTTTCTCCAACTCTTGCCGCAAAACGCCGGGAACCACCATGGCCCAGACTGATATCCTGCTCGAAGCCGGGACCAACGAGCTCGAGATCATCGAATTTTTTATCGACGAAGGAGCCGAGCGCGGCCTGACCGCCTACGGCGTCAACGTGGCCAAGGTCCTGGAAGTCATCGAGTCCCCGGGACTGGTCCCCATCCCCGGCGCGCCCCACCCATGCTTTATGGGCACGATACCCTTGCGCGACATCGTGCTGCCGGTGCTCGATCTGGCCGTCTGGCTGGGCCTGTCCCGAGTGCGCCGCGACCACGAAATCATCCTGGTCACCCGGTTCAACAGCCGCACCACCGGCTTTCTGGCCACCGGCGTCACCAATATCCACCGTTTCCACTGGCGCGACGTGGAACCGCCCCACCGCTCCATCACCAGTCTGGCCACCAACTGCGTCACCGGCCTGGTGCGCCAGGAGAACCGCTTCATCCTGCTCTTGGACCTCGAAAAAATAATCTTCGAACTCGACGCCGTCCAGCCCGACGACGCCCCGCCGCCCTCGGCCATCCGCCTGCACGCCCTGGTGGCCGAAGATTCCGGCGTCATGCGCCATATGATCCGCGAACGCCTGGACGCAGCCAATTTCGAGGTGTCCCTGGCCGGCAACGGCCAGCAGGCCCTGGACCGGCTCCTCAATCAGAAAGACCGCCAACCCGATATTGTCATCTCCGACATCGAAATGCCGCTGCTCGACGGTTACACCCTCACCCGGCGCATTCGCGAGAACCCGGCCCTGGCCCATCTGCCGGTGATACTGTTCTCCTCGCTGATTACCGAGGAACTGCGCCACAAAGGCCTGTCTGTCGGGGCCGACGAACAAATCTCCAAACCCCAGTTCGGCGATCTGGCCCGTATTGCCATGACGCTGATTGAAAAACGCCGCCGCCCGGCCGTCTGATTGCCTTTAACGGCAAATCGCGGCACAGTGCTGTCCCAATTCATCAAGAAAGGCGGACCGCCGCATGAAGCTTCGCCCCGACATCCCCGACGCCATCTACAAGCGGTCCATGTTTTCCTGGGTGTGGACCAGCAACCTGAAGTTGCAGGGCATCCTGCTCATCATCATCGTGGTCACGGTGGCGGTGCGCGTGTTGCCGCTGGAGATGCAGAAAAAGATCATCAACCAGGCCATATCGCTCAAGCGCGTTGATCTGCTGCTCACCTACTGCGGCTACTATCTGGCCTGCGTGGTGTCGGCCTCAGGCCTCAAACTCGCCATAAACGCCCTGCAGAACTATATCGGCCAGCAGTCGCTCACCGATCTGCGCAAGAAGCTCTACGCCCACATCCTGACCCTGCCCATGTCGTTTTTCCGCCAGGCCTCGCCCGGCATGGTGGTGACCTCGCTTATGACCGAGGTGGCCAACACCGGCGAGTTCGTCGGCCAGGCCATTGCCGTGCCGGTCACCAACCTGCTCACCCTGCTCGCCTTTGCCGCCTACCTCTTCTATCTCAATCCGCTCATGGCCGTGATCAGCATGGCGCTCTATCCCATTGCCATCATTGTCATCCCGGCCTTGCAAAAACGCGCCAACGCAGCCAACAAGCAGCGGGTGGACACCGGGCGCAAGCTCTCGACGCTGATCGGCGAAACCATTTCCGGCATCCACGAGGTCCACGGCAACGCCAGCTTCCGCCTGGAAAATTCCCGTTTCGGCGTCATGGCCGACAAGCTCTTCAAGGTCCGGGTGATCTGGAACCTGTACAAGTTCGCCATCAAGGTCTCCAACAACTTTTTCCAGAATCTCGGCCCCTTCGTGCTCTTTCTGGTCGGCGGCTATCTGGCCATCAACGGCCGCTTCGACCTCGGCGCCCTGGTCGCCTTCCTCTCAGCCAACGAAAAGCTCTACGACCCCTGGAAAGAACTGATGGACTTCTACCAGACCTACCAGGACGCCTCGGTCAGCTACACCCGGATCATGGAATATTTCCAGGGCGACCCGGAATTTTCCGCCGAACCCGCAGACCCCAGGCCCCCCCTGGCCCTGACCGGGGCGCTTGCGGCCAAGGATCTGGTCCTGGAAGTGCCGGGCGGCATCCAGCTCTTAAAGGGCGTGTCTCTGGACATCGCGCCCGGGGAACTGGTGGCCCTGGTCGGCTTTTCCGGCTCGGGCAAGTCCACCCTGGCCCTTTGCCTGTGCCAGATTCTCAAATACAACGCCGGCACGGCCACCTTTGACGGCAACGACATCGACACCCTGCCCAAGTCCGACATTGCCGACAACATGGGCATCGTGTCCCAGCATCCGTTCATTTTCGAAGGCACCATCAAGGACAACCTGCTCTATTCCATAAACGCCCGGCGCGAGGCCCATGGCGTTGCCGGCGAGGACGGGCTGCCGAGCCTGGACGAAATCATCGCCGGAGTGCAGCAGGTCGGGCTTTTTGCCGACATCCTGCGCTTTGCCCTCAATTCGGTCTTCAAGGAAGGACGCAAGGAAAATCTGGTCAAAAAGGTGGTCCGGGTGCGCGAGGCCTACCACGCCGGCCATGCCGAATCCCTGGCCGAGTGGGTGGAGTTTTTCGATCCGACCCAATACCTCTACTACAGCAGCGTGGCGGAAAACATCATCTTCGGCACCCCCGCCCACGAAGCCCTGACCCCGGAAAACCTGCCGGCCAATCCCTTCTTCATCGCCTTCCTCCACGACGCGGGCCTCAAAATGCTGCTCATGCAGACCGGCGCGGAACTGGCCACCCGCACCGTGGATATCTTAAAAGACGTGCCCTCCCCGGACGCGACCTTCTTTGAGCAGTCGCCCATCACCATGGACGAGTTCGACGCCTACCGCGAACTGGCCGGCCGGCTGGCCCGGGTGCGGCTGCACAAGCTGGCTACCGAGGACGAACGGCTGCTTCTGACCCTGGCCCTGCGCTTCACCCCGGGCCGCCATACCATTGTCGGCCTGTCCCACATCCTGGAGGGCCTGCTGCTCCAGGGCCGGGCCATGTTCGCCGAGCGCGTGACCACGGACATGCCCGGGGCGGTGACTTTTTTCCGGCGCGACGACTACCTCTATTCCATGACCGTCATGGACAACATTCTTTTTGGCCGCTTAAAGACCACCAGCCCCAAGGTCCTCGACCAGATCCAGAAGACCATCGTCAGCCTGTTGATCGAAGAAGACATGCTGGAACGGGTGCTGGAGATCGGCCTGGACTTCCAGGTCGGGTCCATGGGCGACCGGCTTTCCGGCGGCCAACGCCAGAAAGTGGCCCTGGCCCGGGCCTTTCTCAAGGAGCCGCCGGTCCTTATTCTCGACGAGGCCACCGCCGCCCTGGACAACGCCTCCCAGTCGCGCATCCAAAATCTGCTGGAAACCAAATGGCGGGGCCGCTCCACGGTCATCGCCGTGGTCCACCGCCTGGACACCATCAAGAATTATGACAAGGTGGCGGTCATGAAGGCCGGCCGCATCGTCGAAGTCGGTTCCTATGCCGGCCTTATGGAAAAAAAGGGGATGCTCTATGAGCTTGTCTACGGAGCAGCAGGGCGGGCATAGCCCCAAGGCCTGCGGATTCAACGACTACCTGGAAGTCCTGCGCGAACTGCCGCTGTTTAACGGCGTGCCGCTCGATGTGGTCAAGGTCCTGGCCTATCTGTCCACGGTGGAGACGTTTGCCCTGGGCGAAGCCCTGTGCGAGCAGGGGGAGGCCATGGACCGCTGCTGTTACGTGCTGTGCGGCGAGGTGGACGTGGTGCGCCAGACCAGCGACTGCGAAACCCCGATGCTGCGGCGCGGCCAGACCTATTTCTTCGGCGGCCTGGGCCTGCTGGCGGCCACCAAGGCCGTCTACACGGTGCGGGCGGCCACGCCGGTCGAGTGCCTGACCCTGACCAAGGAAAAATTCCTCAAGACCGCCGAGCGCTTCCCGAACATCCTGCCCAAGATCCTTGGCAACGTGGTGGAACACATCTTTCACTGGGAAGAGGCGTTTTTAACCGCCCACGCCGAAGAATGCGCCGCGCGCGGCGGCGAGATGGGACTGAGTCTTTTTTAAGGCTGCCCCGGCAACCGGCGGCTGCCGGTTGCCGGGAGCATGGCCTAAGACTTCGCCGCCTGTTGCCCCTTGTCTCTCTGAACATACTGCTGCCGCAAGGCCTTGGCCCCGACGGCGCGGCTTAGCGTTCCCGGTAGAAACGATGGCTGCCGATGGGCACGGTGAAGATCATCTCCTGCGCCCACGAGGGATAGGGGTCCATCGCCGAGGCATGGTAGCAGACCGCGCCCCCGGTCGGGTCCGGACTCACCCCGGCCAGGGCGTCGCCGGCCTCGGCCAGACAGTTCGACCACGACCCGTCCCGGAAATCTCCGGCCAAAATCTTCGCCAGATTCGGGTCCCCTTCGTTGAGACATGAAAACTGCTTGGCCTTGAGGCAGCACTCCTTGACCGTTTTGCCCCACCAGCACGGCGTGTTCGCCCGGTTGACCACCACATGGGCGATGGCCCGGGCCTCGTCGGCGTTTATGCCGCGACATTCGCCCCAAATGACCCGGGCCAGCAGCTCGGCATCGGCCAGACCGACCAAATCAGCCCGGGTTCCCAGGGACGCGGTTACCGCGTTGTCCAGGGAAGCGGCCGGAGCCTCTGTCCATTTGTCGTTCGCCGGCGCGTCGATCTCGAAGTGGGGGGTGTCCAGGATTGACTTGAAGTCGCCGCCCCAGCGCAGGACGACGCCGAGTTCCCCGGCGGCCTGCTTGAAGGCGGCGGCGATGGCCTTGAACTTGGCCACGTCGTCCCAATCCACGGGATAGGGGACCACGTCGAGAGCCAATGACGGTTCGTGGTTGTGGGGTGACTTACCCCATCTGGCCTTGGAAAAGCCATTGGCATAGGCCTCCTCCTGGGCCTCCCTGCCTCTGAATCCTTCGGTGACGATAAAATCGACGGGGGTGACGGCGATGGCCTTGTGGGCCACGGCCTGCAAGGCCGGATGGCAGGTGGCCAGGGCCTTGAGGGAACGGCTTCCGAAATGAAACATAGACGCCTCCTTCGGATGTCCGACGCTCCGCAGACGCGGGCTGGGCCGGTTCAGGCCGCCGCACGGCCGAGCCTTCTCCGGCCGGGTGGGAGAGAGAGGGTACTCCTTCCTGACGCCTCCTGGTATTCTCCAGCAGAATAATGGCCCACCAAATACATGGCAATAGATTTTATTGCCCGTGAAAGACCTTTTCTGGCAAAAAAAGCCCGACCCGGTCAGGCCGGCTTTTCGGTCAGGAAGACCACGGAATTGTAGCGCAAAAATCCGGCCTTTTCGCCGGCTTTCCAGGCTTTGACGTACTGCTCGTAGAGGTCGCCCTCGATGATGCCCGGCATCTCGGCGGGCTTATAGAAGGCCACGTGGGAGGCCACCAGCGTGGGCTGGCCGCGACGGGTGAGCAGCGTTGGCAGGTCGTCGCCGAAATCCGTGACCACCAGTGATCCGCCCTGGCGCACCGGGTCGCCGTGGTGCACCGGCGGCAGCACGTCGCGCCGGCCTTCCTTGTCGTAGCGCACCCGGACGGTGGTGGCGTGGCCCTCGTGCATGGGCACGGTGAAGACATGGCGGCCGCCCGGGGCCAGCACGCGCCACAGCTCGTCAAAAGCCTGCCAGGGATCGGCCACGTGTTCCAGAATGTCCTGGGTGACGACCAGATCGAAGCTGGCGTCGACAAAGCTCAGTCGCTCCAGGTCCTCGCAACGAATCCCGGCCTGGGTGCATTGCCCGGGGGCAACCATTTCGGGCAGATATTCCGAGCAGACATAGCCGGGCAGGCAGCGCAGCTTGTCATGGAGCGGACCTGCGGCCTGGGCCTCGAACACCCGCCAGCCGGCCATGGCCGCCAGGGCCTCGGGCAACCGCCGCACCGCCGGTCCGGCGGCCAACTGGGCCACCACCCGGGCCACATCCCGGGTGCGCCGGCTGGCCCGGCAGGAGGAGCAGCGGGTCTCGCGCAGGCTAAACCCCGGCTTTATCGGGGCAAACACGGCTTTCTTGCCGCAGACCGCGCATTGCCCGTCGGTCTCGAACACGTCCCATTCCCGGCATTTTGCCTCGGCTTCCATGTCCGTCCCTCCTGGCCGCTCCGTCACGCCAACACACTGGCGACGGGGTCCCTGATCTCCGAAATTTCTTTTCCCGCTCCCGTCCACTGTCGCGGCACGGCCGCCCCTTTTTTTTCCCGTTGCGGGGGTCCGGGGGGATCATCCCCCCGGTGGGGTCCGGGGCAAAGCCCCGGCCGCCGGAGGCTTTCCCCTCGCCTTCGCCTTCACCTTCGCCCCCGCCGTTCACGCCGTCAGATGGCCGGATCGAGCAGCAGGTTGTCGCGGTGCACGGCTTCGGCGTAGGCGGCCTCGCCCAGGACCTGGGCAATGCGCGAACTTTTTAGGCCCATGATCTTTCGCACGTCGTCGGCGGCGTAATTGGAAAGCCCGACCCCGATGGTGTCGCCGGCCACGGTGGCCACCCGGACCATGGACCCGACCGGAAAATCACCGGCCACGTCCACGATGCCGGCCGGGAGCAGGCTTTTGCCCTTGTCCCGAAGCGCCCGGGCCGCGCCGTCGTCCACGGTCAGCGTCCCTTGCGGCTCGTGGTGGTAGGCCAGCCAGAACTTGCGCCGGGGGATGGCCTTGCAGCCCGAGAGCACGAAGGTGCCCACGGCCTCGCCGGCCAGCCCCCGGGCCAGCGCCCCCTCTTCGCGGCCGGCGAGAATGAGCGTCGGCACGCCGAGCTGGGCCACCCGCCGGGCCGACAGGAGCTTGGAATACATGCCGCCGGTGCCAAGCGTGGTCTTGGCCCCGCACATGGCGTCCAGGTCGAGCTCGCCGATGTTGTCGATGCACTCCATGGGCGCGGCCGCCGGATTGTCGTCGGGATTCTCGGCAAAAACGCCCCTGGCCGAGGTCAGGTTGACGAACAGCTCCGCGCCGACCGCGCCGACCAGCAGGCCGGCCAGACAGTCGTTGTCGCCGTAGACCAGCTCGGAAATGGCCACGGAGTCGTTTTCGTTGACCACCGGCACCGCGCCGAGATCAAAAAGCGTGGACAGGGTATTGCGCAGATTCAGGTAGCGCTCGCGGTTGTCCAGATCGTCGCGGGTCAGGAGCACCTGGGCGGCGATGCGGCCATGGCGGGCGAACTCCTGGTCATAGGCGTGCATGATGCGGCTTTGGCCAATGGCCGAAGCCGCCTGCCGATGGGGCAGGAAGGTCGGATCGTAGCGTTCGCCAAGGACGGCCCGGCCGGCGGCCACGGCCCCGCTGGAGACCAGCAGCACCTGATAGCCGGCCTGGGCCAGATCGGAAATCTGGCGGGCCAGGGAGGCAATGACGGCCAGTTCGACGCCGTCCGGGCCGGCCAGGACGGCGCTGCCGACCTTGATGACCACCCGACGGGCCTGGGACATGACTTGCCGGCGTTTCTCACGCCAGTCGCACTGGGCCATCGGCCCTCCTTCTCGCAGCAATGCGGACGCATCCGGTCAGGTCGTTTCGTCGGCAATGGTCCCGCGCGACGTTTCCGGCACACTGGTTGGACCGCTCAGCGGCCCATGGTGCGCGGCAAAGGCCGCGTCGGCCATCTTGGCGTCGGCCGCGGTTTCCTTGATCACCCGGTCAAGCCAGGGCTTGTACTCGGGGATGACGGGCAAAAGCGGCGGGAATGCTTCGGGCGCTTTGGGCATGGCGACGGCTCCCGACCGATGCGGGGTTGTTTTGCTTCCTTTACAACCTCACTTCCCCGGCGGCAAGGCAGGGTAGAGCCGCTTTTCAAACCGGGCCGGCGCTGATACAGCTTGGAGGCGGAGGAATTTTCGTGCGTATCAAGATGCTGGAACTGCTTTCCGGTGCGGCCGAGGCTTCGGGCGTGGCCGTGGTCATCGACGTGTTTCGGGCCTGCTCGGTGGCTTGCTACGCCTTTGCCGGCGGCGCTACGCGCATTTTGCCGGTGGACAGCGTGGAAGAGGCCCTGGCCCTTCGAGCGGCGCACCCCGACTATCTGCTGGCCGGCGAACGCCAGTGCTTAAAGCCCGCAGGCTTTGATTTCGGGAATTCGCCAAGCGAGGTGGCGGCCGCCGATCTGGCCGGCCGAACCCTGGTCCACGCCACCAGCGCCGGCACGCGCGGCCTGGTCGCCGCCATGGGCAGCGCCGAGCGCGTCCTGACCTGCTCCTTTGTCAATATGGCGGCCACGGCAGCCGAACTCCTGGCCACAGCCCCGCCGGTGGTCTCGGTCGTGGCCATGGGCAAGGCCGGGCTGGCCTCGGCCCCGGAAGACCGGATGTGCGGCATGTATCTGGCCAATCTGCTCCAGGACGTGCCCAACGCCTTTGCCGTCATCCCCCAATTTCTGCGCAAGACCGCCAGCGCCGAGATCTTTTTCGGCGACACGGCCATTGTGCCCGAGGCCGATTTCGACCTGTGCCTGACCCTGGACGCCTTTGATTTCTACCTGGAGGCGATCCGCCAGGACGATGGCCGCCTCGCCCTGGTGCGCCGTGACGCGCCGACGCAACCGCGTGCAGCGGCTCTGCCGTCTCAAGTCTGACCGAAACCGGTCGAAAGTATTTTCAGGGCTCGAACGTGGGCCGCGACCGGACAGTGATCAAGGAGCAGACGGCATGTTGGGCAAGGCCAGGGTAGACAGCACGATTGAACAGTACTTCGCCATTTCCCCGCTGATGATCTTTCCCCAGGCCTTCGGGCGCTTCCGGGTCTACATCCGGCAGGCGGGGCGTTTCGTACTCTACGCCGCTGAAAACGAGCAGTTCACCCAGCGCCACCGGCAAAAGCTCCACGAAGCCGGGGTGACCGAGGTCTACATCCGGGGGGAGCAACGGCCGGATTTCAACAATTACATCGAAAAACACCTGCCGAGCATCCTGACAAATACAAGCATTCCTGTGCCGGAACGGGCCAAGGTGCTCTACACCACGGCCGAAGCAGTGGTGCAGGACGTTTTCGAGACGAAACTCCCCCGGGGCCTGGGCAAGCGCGAATACACCCGCGTCACCTCGCTGATAGAGAAATCCCTGGATTTTCTGGCCTCCAACGAATCCCTGCGCTGCATGGCCACCCTGCTCTCCCACGACTACTCGGTGCATACCCACAGTATGCAGGTGTTCGTCTACACCGCCGCCATCCTGCAATCCTTAAAGGCCGACGAATACACCCTGATTCAGGCCGGCATCGGCGCGCTCCTGCACGACATCGGCAAAGCCCGCATTCCAATCGAGATTCTGTCCAAGCCCGGGCCGCTGACCCCGGACGAGCGCGTCGTCATCAACACCCATCCGACCAAGGGCGTGGCCCTGTGCCAGGACGTGGCCCTGACGCCCATGGCCACCCAGGGCATTCTCATGCACCACGAGCGCATGGACGGCTCGGGCTATCCCGGCGGACTGGCCGGCGAACTTATCCCGGCCCATGTGCGCGCCTTGTGCGTGGCCGACGTCTACGACGCCCTCACCACCACCCGCTCCTACGCCCCGGCCATGCCCCCGTTTCAGGCCTTGCGCCTTATGCGCGAGGAGATGTCGGGCCATTTCGACATGGGCGTTTTCAAGCAGCTGGTGCTCATTTTAAGCGACGCGAATCTGGTTTAAGGAGACGACATGGCTTTTTTCTCGCGCATCAAGTTCGAGCCGGCCACGGCCAAGGGCGTGGCCTGCCCGACCTGCGGCCACACGCTCACCTTCGACCGCACCTGCCTGGCGGTGATGCTCACCTGCCAGGGCTGCGGCGGCAGCTTCGACCCGGCCCGGTTCGCGGCCGAACTCGACGACGATTTCGACGAAGCCTACGCCAACGTGCCGCTCAACCGGATGTAGGGGGTGTAGAAGGGAAAGGAGAGAAGGGGAGAGAAGAATGCCTCCGGCGGCCGGGGGGATGATCCCCCCGGACCCCGGCAACTGGAAGACGTTTTTCAAGGGGTTCCTGGCCCTGGCTGGCAATACGGTCGGCTGAAAACCGGGGCAAGCGGGTGTTTGACGGGCGATTTGGCCCCTGGCGGGCATGTTGGGACGAAAACAGGGAGAAACACCATGGCAGCGGGCGTCTGGGACGGCATTGACAAGGAACGCGTGGCCAAGGCCATGGTCACGGCCTATTTGAGCGACGAATATCTGGAAGCGTTGGCGGCCATCAACAACGCCGAAACCCTGGCCGAGCTGGCGGCGGCCCGGGACAAGGTCAAAGACCTGATGGCCCTTTGGCGCGAAGAAGCGCCGGAATACGCCTTTGTCATCGACGCGCTCTATCTTTTTTCGGAAAAAATCCAGGTGCAGTTGACCGGAGAGGCTTAAATCCGAAATTCTGTTGAAATTTATTTTCAAACCGGTTATATCTTCGACAACCTGGGATGCTCAGAATGAGGCTCTCACGCACAAACGGTTTTTTTTCGGAGAACCACACCACCTCAGATTCACATTTCCAATTTATCTTGCTCTCAATTTTAGCAAAGGCCGAGGTAAAGCATGCCTCAACTATCACTCACAGATTTTGTTGATATCGTGTCTAAAAGTGGCACACCAAAAGCAACAAAAGTACGAGAAGTCAAATACCGCCCAGCCTACACACCCGCAAGCGATTATTACAAGAAGATAAAGCACGCAATAATTGCATGCCACAAACACAATCTACCCATATCTACTCTAGAAGACGCCGCTACAAACACTTCGAAACACAAAATACAAAACTACATGACCATTTGTAATGGCTATACGAAATGGCTATCTGCAAAAAAAACAGTTTGGATTTCTCCCCCCTGCTTTACCTTCGAGCACGCTGGAGTCGCTGTCAATATAAATCCAGAGCTTGGATTATCCATCAACAACCAGTACTATTATATAAAACTTTATTTTAAGGCTGAAAAGCTAACGAAAAACCGGATCGACATTATCAACTATCTCATGAAGAACTGCCTATGTGGTTTGACCTCTGATAGCACATCTGTGGCGGTTCTCGATATCCGAAACTCAAGGTTAATAAAAGACCACAGCAACAACTCTGCCCTTTCAGCCTTAATCAAGGCTGAACTTTCCTACATATCGTCTCTTTGGGACGATCTTTAAACATCAAAATACAAATTTATGCCTGATTCACTTATACTGCCTGGATTTGATCAGCGCATCGAACAACCGTTCACAATATGTTTTTCTGAATCAAACCAACAAATTCCGAGCAATAGCATAGGCATCGACCTTTACGCTAGAGCGCTAACTGGCTATCAGTGTTTCGCCCAAACAGTTGGAAAATCAATTCTTAAAACGGACATAGATCTTTTCGTCGAAGCTGAAGTAATCGGTTCATTTTTATCAAAACTTAAAGCCGTTGGGACCGCTGTTGGACAAATTAGTGCCCTCATGGGCATTTTGTCATTCTTTGGGATATCAGCTCAGGACATACCAACAGCATACATAAAAGTAAAAGCTGCAATAATCTGCACCATCAAAGAAAACAAAGGAGACATCGGCGATATTGTCGATAAGGTAAATAAATCAAAAAAATTGGACGATCTCGACAAGCTAATACTGATTAAACTATTTAATAGTGAAGACATGCGTGAATCACTTGACAAGTTCACGTCACCCCTTGACTCTCAAAAGTTTAACAAGATCACAATATCGGAAAATGACAACAAACTAGTATCAATAGACACCAATGACAGAGAATATTTTATTTATATTTCACCACGAGATGAAAAAACTGAGCAGTTCGAGGACCTTGTTGAAATTTTATATATTTCTCCAGAATACACTAAATGGCAATTCAAGGGAAAAACTATATTCTGGGCTGAAATTCTAGATACCAACTTTCTTCAAACTACAAGAAATAAAAAGTCCACAGAACTAAAAGGGAAACGGTATTTTGCTCGTGGCAGGAAAATTTCCGTTCGCAAACAAGGCGGAGTTAACTGGTCTACACAATGGTTCATCGACTCCATCGGAGACGAAACCAAACAAACTCTGCTCATATAAAAAATCACACAAAGACCATAATTAGACAACAATAATAGCAGTTATCACGGCCGCATTATCCCAAGACTTCAGATCGGAGCTTAACAGAAGTATTGACAGCCGTTCCCCGAACGCCTACCTTCGAGCCTCCCAAAGGGGAGTAGCTGTTTCGGATCAGGGTCAACATCACTGCGGCGCGTCTGCCGCCTGGCCCTGTCGTCGGTCCCTCGGAACCGGCCAGCGAGACCTTTGGCATGCATATGCGCGTGCCAAGGTCTTTTTTTTGGCCGCGTCAACACCGAGGAGACGTCATGAAAAAATTGCTCCCCCTGTATCTGGCCCTGGCCGCCACCCTGCCGGGCCTGGCCTGCTTCCTCTTCTCCATCCACCCCTCGCCGCCAGTCACCGCCGCCCTGGCCGGCCTGGCCATCCTCGGCGCATCCTTTCTGCTCCTGTGGGCCTGCGACGTGGCCCAGACCGACATCCCGCAAGCCCTGGCCCTGGCTGTCGTGGCCCTTATCGCCGTGTTGCCGGAATACGCCGTGGACATGTATTTCACCTGGATGGCCGGCCAGCAGCCCGAGTCCGACTACGCCCACTTCGCCATCGCCAACATGACCGGGGCCAACCGGCTCTTAATCGGCGTGGCCTGGACCCTGGTCGCCTTCCTGGTCTGGTGGCGCACCCGCAAACCGGTCATTCTCGAAGGCGAACGCCGCACCGAGGTGCTCTTTCTCGGGTTGGCCACGGCCTACGCCATCTCCATCCCGCTGTCCGGGTCGCTGACCTGGGTGGACGGATTGGTCCTCGTTGGCCTCTACATCGTCTACATCGTCATCGCCGCCCGGCGCGAATGCGAGGAACCCGAACTCGAAGGCGTGGCCTGCGTCATCGGCGGCCTGCCCAAGGGGCTTCGCCGGTTGTCCACCCTGGCCCTGTTTCTCTTTGCCGCCGGGGTCATCGTGGCCAATGCCGAGGCCTTTAGCGAAGGTTTGGTCGCCACCGGCCGCATTTTCGGGGTCAACGAATTCCTGCTGGTCCAGTGGCTGGCCCCCATCGCCTCGGAAGCCCCGGAGGTCATCGTGGCCGTCATGTTCGCCCTGCGCGGCATGGGCGGCATGGCCCTGGGGAGCCTCATCTCTTCCAAGCTCAACCAGTGGACGCTCCTTGTCGGCATGATCCCCGGCGCCTACGGCCTCTCGTCCGGCTCCTTTGCCACGCCCATTCCCTTGGACGGCGTGCAGATGCACGAGATCATGCTCACGGCCGCCCAATCGCTGCTGGCCGTGGGCCTGCTGGCCGGCCTGCGCCTGGACATGCGGGGAGCGCTGCTCCTTTTTGGCCTGTTTCTCGGCCAGTTCCTGGCCCCGGCCGTGCCCGAGTCCTTCTGGAACCTCTTCCCGGGCCATCTCTCGGGGAGTCAGGTCCACTTCTTTTTCAGCTTCCTCTATGCTGGCCTGTTCGTGGTCCTGCTGCCGCGCACCGGCCGCCAGCTGCTGGCCCTGGTGCGCCCCAAGCGCCGTAAAATCGCTTGACGCCGGGAAGCCGCAGCCCTACATACCGCCCCCCGCCCCGGATCACCCCCGGGGCGGCCCCTTCCGGGCAAGGAGGTCCGCCCCATGGACCAGAGTTTTGAGCTGCCGCTGTATCTCGATCTTTTCGCCGTGTTTCTCATGGCCGCAACCGGGGCCATCGAGGCCATTCGCCGGGAATTCGATCTGGTGGGGCTGCTTGGCCTGTCCCTGGCCACCGGACTTGGCGGGGCGCTCATACGCGACGGCATCTTCCTGCAATCCGGCGTCCCGGCCGTGATGCGCAACCCGGACTATCTTTACGCCGTGGCTGCGGCCGCCGGGGCCTGCCTGGTTTTCGGGCGTCGGGCGCTTCTCTCCGAGCGGCTGGTCGCCCTGGTCGATGCTGCGGCCCTGGGGGCCTACGCCGTGGTCGGCATGGAAAAATCCCTGGCCTTTGGCCTGGATTTCGCCGCCGCCGTGCTGGTTGGAACGGTCAATGCCTGCGGCGGCGGCATCCTTCGCGACGTGCTCATGCGCGAAGAACCCATGGTCTTCCGGCCGGGCCAGTTCTACGGCTTGGCCGCCCTGCTCGGCTGCCTGACCTATCCCTTCCTGCGCCAAAGCCTCGGCGTCCACCCCGTGACCGCCGCGCTTTGCACCATCCTCTTCACCTTCCTGCTGCGCGTCCTGGCCATTACCCGCAACTGGCGCACCGTCCCGGTCCATGAGACCGGCCTGTTTCGCCGCCGACGCCGCCGCCACCCGCCCGTGGCTTGACGCCCGGGGGCAAACCGCGTCTATACCGGACAGGCTCGCCCTCCCGGCCGCCGCAACCCCAAGCAGGGAGCATGCCCCCGTGACCCGGCCCATCACCACGCTTTTTTGCGATGTCGGCGGCGTTTTACTCACCAACGGCTGGGACCGTCAGGCCCGGGCCGAGGCCGCCCGCACCTTCGGCCTGGACGCGGCCGAGACCGACGAACGCCACCACCTGACCTTCGACGCCTACGAGGAAGGCAAGCTGTCCCTGGACGAATACCTGGACCGCACTGTCTTTTACACGCCGCGCTCCTTTGACAAGGGCGCCTTTCGGGACTTCATGCTGGCGCGTTCAAAACCGCTAGCCGACATGCTCACTTACGTGCGCGGCCTCAAAACGCGCTACGGCATCAAGATCGTCGTGGTCAACAACGAGGGCCGCGAACTCAACCAGTACCGCATCAAGGCCTTTGGCCTGGAGTGCTTTGTCGATGCCTTCGTGTCCTCGTGCTTTGTCCACATGCGCAAACCCGACGCCGACATCTTCCGCGTGGCCCTGGACATTGCCCAGACCGATCCGGCCGACGCCGCCTACATCGACGACCGGGCCATGTTCGTGGAGGTGGCGGCCACCCTGGGCATCCGGGGCGTGGTCCACCGCGATGCCCAAACCACGGCCAAGGCGCTGACCGCCTATGGCGGCTTTGCCGCAGCCTGCGTGGCCGGACCGGCCTAAAGGCTTCGGGCACAGGCGGCCGACCGGGGCCGGACGAGGACGCCGAAGCCGCCCGCCGGGCAGGGCTTCCAAGGCCCGGACAATTCCGGTACGCTGTCGGGGTAAATTACAGGGAACGCGCCAGACGCTTCCAAGGAGTACGTGCATGACCAAGATCGCCATCCCCTCCCGCGACGGGCAGGTGGACGAACACTTCGGCCACTGCGGCTATTTCACCGTGCTGACCATCGGCCCGGACAAGACCGTGGCCGCTGAAGAGACCTTTGCCCCGCCGGCCGAATGCGGCTGCAAGTCCAATCTGGTGAACGACCTGCTTGGCATGGGCGTGACCACGCTTATTGCCGGCAACATGGGCCAGGGCGCGGCCACCAAGCTGCGCCAGTCCGGCATGACCGTCATTCGCGGCGCTTCCGGCCCGGTCCGCGAGGCGGCCGCCGCCTATCTGGCCGGCAATCTGGCCGACCGCGACGAACTGTGCATGGCCCACGGCCACAACTGCCTCGACGACTAGTGCCGCGTTCCCAAAAACATGCCTGCTTTTTGTGAATAAAATCATAAATTCAACATGTTGAGGCTTGGCCAACCAGCGCGGGAATGACCGGACGCAACATGCATTGACCGGCGCGGCGCGCCAGACCGACAAACGGGGAGCCATGGCAACAGGGCTCCCCGTTTGTCGGTCTGCAGTCCCGGGCAAGCGCCGCTGCGTATGGGCGGCCATGCCCCGTTCCTTTCTCAAAAACGCTCCACGCGGGCGTTTTAGGTGAACATGTTGATGGCGCAGGTTCCGGCCAGCTTCAGATACTGTTCCGCGTTCATGACCTCCACCCCTTCGATCAACTCACTTTCCGGGATCTTCATCATCTCCAGCGTCATCTTGCAGCCGTAAATCCTGACCCCTTCCAGTTGCGCCATCTCGAAGAGATCCTCAAGACTGGGGATATTGGCTTCCTCGATCTGCTTTTCCATCATGTTCGTGGCCAGGGAGGACATGCCCGGGATGGCCCCGAGGAATCCGGGCGGGTGGAATTTGAGCTTGGACAGGTAGCCCTTGCGCACCACGTTTATGCCCATAAAGGTGTAGAACAGGAACACTTCATGCCCCAGGCGTCTGGCATTGAGCGCCAGGATAAGCGACGGATAGGCCCCGTCGAGGGTCCCCTTGGAGCAGATGAACGTATAGCGTTGCTTGCCATCCGACGACGCTTCATTGGTCATGCCCATCTCCTTTGCAAATCGCTGCGAACACATAGACGCAGGACGTCATTGCCGTTGCAACCCTCCGCTCCTGCGCCCTGGAACGGCCTGGGGTTTCTTGGACAGTTCGGGCGGCAAATCCATGTTGCCTGAGCGTCTTTCGCCTTCTGCCGTTTCCCGCCCAGACGGCCGATCGCTTGCCGGGCCGGTCCCAAGCCTCAGGCCTTGCCTGCAACCCGGCGCAGAGAAGAGAAATCTCCAGCTACAACATTGCTATGCCGTTGCGCAGCATTTGTCAAACGCCTTGGTCGAAGCGGCTTTTTGCCCGCAAGCAAAGGCGCAGAAGCCGCGTAAGCACCGCAGACGGCCGGATGAGACTGGCAATCACCATCGACCACACCCCATGATATTGATGATCATTGGCAATTCAACATTTTCCTTGCGCATTACCAGAGAAAAGCTAGTAAGGATTGTGCTTGTTCTCGCTGTTAAGCGAAGATTTTCCGGAGGAATCGTGAAAAATACTTGGCCTGTTTCTGTCCCTGCAATGCTGCTCATCGCCTGTCTCCTGGTCGCCACCCAGGCTGCGGCGCAGGATACGTGTAAATTATATACAATTGACTTCGCCCAAGGGGCTCCTGATATCTCGTACGCCGTCACGGCCAAAGGCAACACCATCGGGAAGGTCGTGCCCTTTAAAGGCGAGGGTCCAAAGCCCCGTCAGATCACCGTCTGCATCGAACCAAAGGCAGCTGTTTTTTTTGAAAAAAATGCCTTTGCCTACGTCTTTAACGGGTCAATCGCCATCCTGACCCTCTGGCCCTCCGCCACCAAACTCCAGGAAAACGCGAGCATCAAGGGCTTCACGAGTCTCCTCGACGCGCTGGCCTATGCGGCTCAAACCATCCCGCAGATCGTGGAAGAAACGCTGCGGGAATTGCTCGTAAAAGTCCTCAACGCTGTGTTTGGGACACCGGCCGGGACGCAAGCCAACCCCGCCCACCCCGTCTAAACGGCGCTGTCACCTCGCAAGGAGAGAGACGTATGCCAACCAGAACCATCCTGCTCCAACTGGCCTTGGTCGCCGCCATGCTCCTGCTGCCAGCCTTCTCCACGGCCGGCGATCACTCCGGGAACGGCTATCGACACGGGCAAGCGCACGATGGGCCGCAGCGGCACGGCAAGCGCCACAATGACGACCAAAGCGCAGGCTTTACGGAAAACAGCGCCTACGTCGCCTCTTGCGGCGGCTGCCACCTCGCCTACGCGCCGCAACTCCTGCCGCGTGCGTCCTGGGAACGACTTCTCTCCCGGTTAGACGACCACTTCGGCAGTGCAGCGGCCCTGTCGGACCAGGAAAAAAGCGTCGTGTCCGACTATCTGCTGGCCAACTCAGCCGACGTGACCTCCATGAAGCTCGGCCGGCGCATCACCCACAGCCTAAGCGGCACCACGCCGGCCAGGATCACCGACATCCCCTACATTCTCCACAAGCATCGTAGCCTTTCGACCGAGGTCCTGGCCCGCAAGAGCGTCAATTCCCTGGCCAACTGCGTCGCCTGCCATCCCGGGGCGGCGAGCGCCCGGTTTGACGACGATCAGGTCGCCATCCCCGCGCCGTAAGGTGGCGAGAAACGGAAGCTGCTCTTTAGGGTGCGACCGGCCGATCCACGAAGCAGCGGCAATCCGGCCGGGCGCGCCGAACCGGGCATGGGCCAGGGCCACAAGGGGCTGGTCAGGGAGTGTTCTGGCAACCCTGGCGACATCCGGGAGGGCTCTGCCTCATCCGGCTCCCGTCCCCCGAAAACCGATGCCCAGGGTCCCCGGAGGCATGCGGCTGCGAAGCCATGCCGGGGGCGGACAACGGCTGTGCAGGGACAAATTCCTCCGCCAAATATGCAAAACTTAAAACCAGAGGCAACATACTTAATATACTGACAATTCCCATAAAGGCGGATTGTTCCTAACGCTCTTAGCCCTTTTTATTCCTCCCTTTATCACCTTCTCCCACTTGCCGCTCCGCCCGTTGACACAAGGCCCTCATAATCCCATATACCGTAGCAGCGTTGGTGTCCGCCCGACGGCAACCCGCCGACGGACGGAACCGTAAGAGGGAATACCGGTTAAAGTCCGGAACTGCCCCGCAGCGGTGAGCGAAAACGAACCCCGCAACACGGCACTGGACCGCCACGGTCCGGGAAGCGGCGGGTAGTAGAAATCCGGCCCCTATGCGGCCGCCATGTTCGCAAGTCCGAAGACCTGCCAATGCCCGCCGGCAATCACAACCGGCGTCCGACCAGGGAGCCTCGCGGGAGGGCTGCCCGGCCTGCCATGACGCCGCGCGCGTCCTGTGGCTGCCGTCCGCCCCCCCTTTTTGCAAATAGCCTCGACAGGGAGAACACGCATGTCCGAGCCGATGGAACACGGCAATCTGGCCCTTTTTTCTGATCACCCCACCACCGCCCAAGCCAATGGCCCCCTGCGGACCGATCAGCCGGCCGTTGCCGCCGTCCCCTCGCGCATCCGCAAACGCGACGGGCAGATCGTCGCCTTTGACGTGGACAAAATTCTCTCGGCCGTGCGCCGGGCCGGCGCGGCCACCGGCGAATTCGGCGAGGACGAAGCCTGGTTACTCACCGCCCAGGCCGTCAAAGTCCTTTCCCACCGCTTCATCGGCCAGATTCCGGACATCGAGCGCATCCAGGACATCGTGGAACAAGCCCTGGTCTCGGCCAACCATTTCCGCACCATGCGCGCCTACTCCGTCTACCGCGAACAGCGCGCCCGCCTGCGTGAAGACAAAAAGACCGTGGTGGACGTGGCCACGTCCATCAACGAATACCTCGACCGCCAGGATTGGCGCGTCTCGGCCAACGCCAACCAGGGCTATTCGCTTGGCGGCCTGATCTTAAACGTCTCGGGCAAGGTCGTGGCCAACTACTGGCTCTCCCACGTCTACCCGCCCGAAGTCGGCGCAGCCCACCGCGACGGCGACGTCCATATCCACGACCTCGACATGCTGTGCGGCTACTGCGCCGGCTGGTCGTTGCGCATGCTCCTGACCGAAGGCTTGAACGGCGTGCCCGGCAAGGTCGAAGCCAAGCCGCCCAAGCATCTCTCCAGCGCCGTGGGCCAGATCGTCAATTTCCTGGGCACGCTGCAAAACGAATGGGCCGGCGCCCAGGCCTTTAGCTCCTTTGACACCTACATGGCCCCCTTTATCCGCAAGGACAATCTCGGCTACGATGAAGTGCGTCAGTGCATCCAGGAGCTGATCTACAACCTGAACGTCCCCTCGCGCTGGGGCACCCAGACGCCCTTTACCAACCTGACCTTCGATTGGACCTGCCCTGAGGATCTGGCCAAGGATCATCCCATCATCGGCGGCCAAGAGATGCCGTTCACCTACGGCGACCTGCAAGTCGAGATGGACATGATCAACCGGGCCTATATCGAGGTCATGACCGCCGGCGACGCCAAAGGCCGGGTCTTCACCTTCCCCATCCCGACCTACAACATCACCAAGGATTTCCCCTGGGAATCACCCAACGTGGACATCCTGTTCGAAATGACGGCCAAGTACGGGCTGCCCTACTTCCAGAATTTCCTCAATTCCGACCTCACCCCCAACATGGTGCGGTCCATGTGCTGCCGGTTGCAGCTCGATCTGCGCGAACTCTTGAAGCGCGGCAACGGCCTGTTCGGCAGCGCCGAGCAGACCGGCTCGGTCGGCGTGGTCACCATCAACTGCGCCCGCCTGGGCTTCACCCATCGCGGCGATGAACAGGGCCTTCTCGCCCGCCTCGACGCCCTGTTGGAGATTGCCCGCACCAGCCTTGAGATCAAGCGCAAGGAAATCACCCGCCGCATGGACGCCGGGCTGTTCCCCTACACCAAGCGCTACCTCGGGTCGCTGCGCAACCACTTCTCGACCATCGGCGTCAACGGCATCAATGAAATGATCCGCAACTTTACCGGCGGTGCCGACGACCTGACCACCGAGACCGGCCACGCCATGGCCGTTCGCCTGCTCGACCACGTGCGCGCCCGCATGACCGAGTTCCAGGAGCAGACCGGCCACCTGTATAACCTCGAAGCCACGCCGGCCGAAGGCACCACCTACCGCTTCGCCCGCGAGGACAAAAAGCGCTACCCGGCCATCCTGCAAGCCGGCACGCCCGAAAAGCCGTACTACACCAATTCCTCCCAGCTGCCCGTCGGCTTCACCGACGACCCCTTCGAGGCCCTGTCCCGCCAGGAAGAGTTGCAGCGCAAATACACCGGCGGCACCGTGCTCCACCTCTACATGGGTGAGCGCATCTCCAGCGCCGAGGCCTGCAAAAAGCTCGTGCAGCGCGCCCTGTCCGGCTTCGCCCTGCCCTACGTCACCGTGACGCCGACGTTCTCCATCTGCGACATCCACGGCTACCTCGACGGCGAACACGTGACGTGCCCCACCTGCGCCGCTGAAGGCCGCGAACAGGCCTGCGAAATCTGGACCCGGGTCATGGGCTACTACCGCCCCAAATCGGCCTTTAACGTCGGCAAACAGGGCGAATACGAAGATAGAATTTGCTTTAGCGAGCCGGCTGGGATGGACGCGTAGGGGGGAAGAGAAGAGGAAGATGCCGGCGTCCAGGGGGGCACAGCCCTCCTGGACCACCCCACCGGAAGGGGAACCCAAGAAAATTGAAGATACAAGCTAATCAAATATTGGTTGATCCAATGAAACTTCATACCAAATACACAATGTTATGTTAATACCGGATGGATTCATCATCAAGTGGGATGAACAGCTCTGGAGGTATTTCAAACAGCAACATTTTATATCACTACTGCGAACAAGTAAACTTTACTTTGCATCTGCCAGTCAATTCTCTGATGAATTTGAAGGTTCCACTCATATTTGTCAAGATTCTGCACCAGAACATCAAACAGACATTCAGCGTACTTATATAGACTACGCCTTTTCTGAATTAAAACGATTGACAAAAATCAATTGCTGGCATCGGTCTGAGTATGAAAGCGATGCTATGTGGAGGCTTTATGCAGATGAGAAAAAAGGTGTAGCTATCACGACAACTCCAGAGAGGATACGCGCTGCACTTAAACCATTTCGTCTGCACCCGGAATACGAGACCGAAAAGATGTACGCTGGCTCCGTCAAGTACATCGATCTAACCCAAGATATTGGCTGTTATAGGGGGATGCTCGATAGATTTTTCTACAAGCATCGTCTCTTTGAAAGCGAACAAGAATTTCGCTTAGCAATTTCCCTTCGGCTTGCAGAAGAATTCGGCGTTGAAGTTCCATCAGGCGGCATACACGTAGATGTAGATGTCAACATTCTCATCAAGAACATCACAATTGGCCCAAATACGCCACCCGCTGACCGAGACACTATTACAGAAGCAATTACCAATGCTGGGCTGATCGATCGAATACAAAAATCGACACTAACCTACCTTCCTCGATTCACATAACCACACTTTTGCATTTATCAGAAATATTCACAGAAAACATATTTGACACAGTCAATATACCAGACATTTCTTCGCCAATATAATCTTAGATACTATTGCGCCAACTCCACCCCACAACCCGGTCGCGCCCCGGTCAACCCCGCCCTTGCCCCCGGTCGCCAGGAACGCTAAGGGACGCCCCATGAACGGACTGATTATCGGCGGCGTGACGCCCCTTTCCACCCTCGATTTCCCCGACGCCCTGGCCGCTGTCGTCTATTGCCAGGGCTGCCCCTGGGGCTGCCCCTACTGCCACAATGAACCTCTGCGCGAGATCACCGACCACGCCGAGCGCGACAGCGCCTCGGTGCTCGCCTGGCTCGAAGGCCGCAAGGGACTCCTTGACGCGGTCGTTTTTTCCGGCGGCGAACCCACCCTCCAGGACGGCTTGGTCCCCATGCTGACCGCCGTGCGGGCCATGGGCTTCAAGGTCGGCCTGCACACCACCGGCATGTACCCCGATGCCCTGGCCGACATCCTGCCGCTTTGCGACTGGGTGGGCCTCGACATCAAGGCCCCCAGGGCGGCCTACGACCGCATAACCGGCGTGCCCGGCAGCGGCGAGGCCGCCTTTGCCAGCCTCGCCCGGCTCCTGGCCAGCGGCGTGCCCTTTGAGACGCGCACCACCTGGCATCCCGGCCTTTTGACCGAAGCCGAGCTGGCAATACTGGCCGGCGAACTGGCCGCAGCCGACGCCGGACGCTGGATCATCCAGGGCTTTCGACCCGACGGCTGCACCGACGACGCCCTGGCCGCCGCCGGACCGACCGTGTTTCCGCCCGATCTCGTCAGCCGGCTCCAGGCCGCCGCCCCGCGCCTGACCATCGCTACGAGAGTGTAGAGAGAGAAGAAAAGGCAGGAGATGCCTCCGGCGGCCGGGGGGATGATCCCCCCGGACCCCCCAACGGGAAGAAGGTATGAAAGGGGGGTGCGGCATGCGTCCATAGGCCCCTTTATCCCTGGCAGGGAGGGTCCGGGAGGGGGTTACCCCCTCCCGGCCGCCGGAGGCACTCTTCAATTAAAGGGGACGACATGGACAGTCTGCGTATCAACGCCCGGGTGGCCATTCCCATGGCCGAAATTTCCTTTATTGCCGCCCGCAGCGGCGGTCCCGGCGGCCAGCACGTCAACACCACCAGCACCAAGGTGACGTTGCTTTTTGATGTGCAGGCCTCGCCGAGCCTGACCGAGTACGAAAAGACCCGCATCGGCCAAGCCCTGGAAGGCCGCATCGCCAAGGACGGGGTGCTGCGCGTGGTGTCCCAGTCCACCCGCAGCCAGTTCGCCAACCGGGAAATCGCCCTGGAGCGCTTTGCCGCCCTGCTGCGCGTCGCCCTGACGCCGGTTGCCCCCCGCAAAAAGACCCGTGTCACCCTGGCCGCCAAGCGCCGCCGGGTGGACGACAAGAAGCGGCACGGGGCGCAGAAGCGCCAGCGCACGGTCGGCAGCGACGATTGAGCCGGGACCAGGGTGGTCCACATGCAGGCAGCCCGGACAGCCTTGTGCCGGCAGACCCGTTGCCCGCACGCCCTCTCCGGCCAAACTTCCGGCCTCGCCAGGGCCGGCCGCCCTTGACGCCGTCCCGTGCTGCGGGCTAGGGGAAGCCTGTCTCCGGCCTCGGGCCGGACCGACGCCAACGCCTGATCCGGAGCAACCAACCCATGTCATCACTGGAACACAAGCGCCAAAAGACCTCGTTTTGGCTTTCCGCCACGCGCGATCAGGCCCGGGACACCGGCATGGCCCTGGTTCTGATCAGCCTCATCGTGTTTTTCGCCACCCGGGAAATCCGCTACGTGACCATCGCCGCCGGCCTGCTCCTGCTCGACATGATCTCCCCGTCGCTTTTCAAGCCGGCGGCCAAGGTCTGGTTCGGCCTGTCCCATGTGCTCGGCACGGTCATGTCCAAGGTGCTTTTGACCCTGGTTTTTTTGCTGGTGCTCACCCCCATGGGCCTGCTGCGCAGCGTCCTTGGCAAGGACCCGATGCGCCTTGGCCAGTTTAAAAAGGACACAACCTCGGTCTTCCGGGTTCGCGACCACGCCTTTACCCCGGCCGACATCGAACAGCCGTTTTAGCCCCAACACGCCACATCCCACTATTTCCGCTGCCCACGCCTGACCGACCGGCCAGGGCGGCGTTTGGAGGCCACATGGAATTTTTAAGCGAGCTTTGGAACTTTCTGCGCGTCCGGAAAAAATTCTGGCTGCTGCCCATCATCCTGGTGCTGCTGCTCTTCGGCGTCCTGGTGGTCCTGACCAGCGGCACGGCCGTGGCCCCCTTCATCTACACGCTGTTTTAGCCGGTAGTGCGCATGGCCGAATACATTCTGGGAATCTCCGCCTATTACCACGACTCCGCTGCCGCGCTCCTGCGTGACGGCGTGGTCGTGGCCGCTGCCCACGAGGAACGCTTCACCCGCAAAAAGCACGATGCCGATTTCCCCCGCAAGGCCGCAGCCTACGTGCTGGCCGAAGCCGGCATCGAACTGGCGGAACTCTCCGCCATCGCCTTTTACGACAAGCCGTATCTCAAGTTCGAGCGGCTGCTCGAAACCTACCACGGCTTTGCCCCGAGCGGGCTGCGCAGCTTCCTGTCGGCCATCCCGGTGTGGATCAAGGAAAAGCTCTTCATGAAAAAGATGCTGCGCGAGGAACTGGCCGAACTGGGCCAGGGCAAACCGCGCATCCTTTTTCCCGAGCACCACCTGTCCCACGCCGCCTCGGCCTTTTATCCCTCGCCCTTTGACGAAGCCGCCATCCTCACCATCGACGGCGTTGGCGAGTGGTCCACCACCACCATCGGCCTCGGACGCGGCAAGGACGTCACCTTCCTGCGCGAGCTCGACTTCCCCCACTCGGTGGGTCTGCTCTATTCCGCCTTCACCTACTACTGCGGCTTCAAGGTCAATTCCGGCGAATACAAGCTCATGGGGCTGGCCCCCTACGGCATCGAAGGCTCGGCCCGGGTTGAAGAATACAAGGCCAAGATCCTCGAGACCCTGGTCGATCTGCGCCCGGACGGCTCGATGCTGCTCAACATGGCCTACTTCAACTACGCCACCGGCCTGACCATGTGCCGCGACGCCAAGTGGGAGGCCCTTTTCGGCCTGCCCAAACGGGCGGGCGAGTCCGAGCTTGGCCAGGAGCATATGGACATGGCCCTGGCCATCCAGCAGATCACCGAAGAGGTGGTGCTCCGGCTGGCCAAGACGGCCCGCGAACTGACCGGCTGCAAAAACCTGGTCATGGCCGGCGGCGTGGCGCTCAACTGCGTGGCCAACGGCAAGCTCCTGCGCGAAGGCATCTTTGACGACGTGTGGATTCAGCCGGCGGCCGGCGATGCCGGCGGCGCGCTTGGCGCGGCCCTGACCGCCTGGCACATCTGGGCCGGACATGAGCGCACGCCGCTGCCCGAGGGCGCGCTCGACCGCATGGCCGGGTCCTACCTCGGCCCGCAGTTCACCCGGGCCGACGCCCTGCGACTGGCCGCTCGCCGGGAAGCGCCGTATACGCTCTATGAGGACTTTGGCGATCTGTGCGCCGTGGTGGCCGATCTGCTGGCCGCCGGCAACGTGGTCGGCTGGTTCCAGGGCCGCATGGAATACGGTCCCCGGGCCTTGGGCGGCCGCTCCATCCTGGGCGATCCGCGAAACCCGGAAATGCAGAAAAAACTCAATCTCAAGATCAAATACCGCGAGGGTTTCCGGCCTTTTGCCCCGTCCATCGCCGCCGAGGCGGTCTCGGACTATTTCATCCAGGACCGGCCCTCGCCCTACATGCTGCTGGTGGCCCCGGTGGCCGAGTCCCTGCGCTTTCCCCTGCCCGACGGCTACTGGCAGATGCCCATGTTCGACCGGCTCTACGTCAACCGCTCGAAGCTGCCGGCCATCACCCACGTGGACTTCTCCGCCCGCATCCAGACCGTGCACCAGGCCACCAACCCGCGCTACCACCAGCTCATCACCACCTTTGGCCAGCGCCATGGCTGCCCGGTGGTGGTCAACACGAGCTTCAACGTGCGCGGCGAACCCATCGTCTGCACGCCCGAAGACGCCTACCGCTGTTTCATGCGCACCGAAATGGACTATCTGGTCGTGGGCGACTGCCTGTTTGGCAAGGAAGGCCAGCCCGAGTACGCCGAAACCGGCGACTGGCGCGGCGAATACGAGCTGGATTAGGGAGAAGGGGAGAGAAGAAAAGAA